>NZ_VTPS01000013.1 GCF_008274215.1 Calorimonas adulescens
GTGTGTACTAAGCTGTTTTCTTTATTAGCCATCAAAATCACTTTTCCTTTCGTTAATTTAGTAGCTTGAACAACTCTATTTTAACGGAAAGGTGACTTTTTGTATAACTTTTTTGACACCACCCGCATAGCAGGTGGTTTATTGTTTTGCATGTTACTCGAGCCCAACAGGCTGAAGTCCATAAAAACAGACCAGGTTAATACCTGACCTGTTGATGACTTAAATTGAAACAGTATCGCATGATATGAAAAATTTTTTTATATGATAAGAAGGATTTTGTAAATAAATATAGAATACCTTATTAAGAAGTAAGTAAAAAGATATGATGAAGTTAATAGATTTGTTCCTTATTATATTCTAAAAGTTGTTTTTTGTGAGCACTTTTTACGAACTTATGAATAAGTGGTGAAAACAATGAAACAGAAAAACAGTTTAAAACAACTAAAAGAAAAAAATAAGCAGGCTATTATAAACGCTATATTTAATAGCAAAGGTATATCAAGAGCAGAATTGTCAGAACAAATAGGATTAAGTCCTACTGCTGTTTCAGACCTTGTTGAGGAATTATTAGATGAAGGCATATTAGAGGAATTTGATTTAGGCATATCCTCTGGTGGGAGAAAGCCAATTTTATTAAAGATAAAACCAGAATGTGGTTATATAATGGTAGTCCACGTAACAGGAGAAAGAATTAATACCAACCTGTATGACCTTGATTTTAAAGTGATAGAAAGTTATGAAAAAGAATTCAGCTATTTTGATGTCCCAAATTTACAGGAAATAATAGTAAAGTATTTTAGAGAGATTGAGTCGAAATATACTTCGAGTAATAAAAGGATATATGGTCTTGGAATATGTCTTGGTGAAGATATTGAGTCATTGAACCCACGCGGAATACTAGACACTTCAATTTCCAGTGAAAGAGTCCGATTATCTCAAGCTATTTCCTTTGAATTGGGCATAGATGTAATTGAAGAAAGTGAAAGAGATATGAAGGCTCTTATTGAAGCTACACAAATTGACGGGGTTCAAAACCTTGCTTATATAAATATCGGTGAGTATATCAATGCTTCAATTGTATTAAATTGTGATATTTTTAAATATCCAGTTAATATAGAGCATATGATTATTGATTTAAACGGACCTAAGTGTGAAGAGGGGCATAGGGGCTGTCTAAAGACCCTGGTCTCCACCAGAGCGGTTATAAAAAAAGCTTTAATAATTATGTTTGAGGAAAAAAATGATAATATCAATGTTAATAATGATTTTTCAAATATCAATATATTTAATATAGAAAAGTATCTGCATAAAGAATCAATGAAGAGACTCGTAGAAGAGATATCAAGCTATCTATGCGCATCAATTTCTAATATAAAAATGATGTTTAATATTGATAGTGTTGTATTGGATGGCGAAATTATAAGTTTACCAGGACTGATATCCAAGATACAGACCTCATTAAAGAATATTATCGTAAGGAGGTGTGATGTTGAACAAAGCGAAGTAATGAAACAGGTGGCCAGGAGGGTTATAAAGAGTATCATTTATGCTTAGGAGGTGCTTAGATTGTATTTATTAGATATGCTAACTAAAAACAAAATGACATTAATTGTTAGTTTGCCAGAAAGCAATATAGAGCTTGCACAGGCAGCTTTGAAGGGAGGGGCAGATGCTCTTAAGGTTCATGCAAACGTTTATCATAAGGCCAGTGGAAAGACCTTTGGGAATTTTGAAGAACAAAAAAATTTTTATAAGGAGCTGTTAAAATCAGGGTTGCCAGTAGGAATTGTACCAGGCACAGATATCACCTGTATGACGCAGGATGAAGTGGCAGAGGCTGAAGATATGGGATTTAGCTTTATATCTATGTTTGCCCATCATATGCCTATCTATATGCTGGAATCAAAAATGGATAAAATGATTGCGATAACTGAGGACTATGATATTGAACACATAAAGGCTTTAAATGATATAAATGCAGATATAATAGAAGCAGATGTCATTACTGATGAACCTGGGAAAAGGATACATGTGTCAGAGCTGATGAAGTACAAAAGAATTATTAATAATGTAAACAAGCCTGTTGTAGTACCAACTCAAAGGATTATTATTCCCGAGGAGGTGAAATACATGTATGACATAGGAGTAAAGGGAATAATGATAGGTGTTATTGTTACTGGAAATACAGTCGATAGTATGGAAAAAACAACTAGGGCATTTAAGGATGCTATAAATAGTTTATAGGAGGTAATGTAAATGCAGGCAATTTTAATATTAATATTATTCTTGATAATAGCTGCTTTGATGGTTACAAGAAAAATACCCACACTAATTGCACTTCCAGCTCTTGCAATAGGTATAGCTATCATAGCGGGCATTCCGTTAAAGCTAGTAAATCCAGAAACTAAAGCCGACACTGGTTTGTTAGCAGGCATAATTGAAGGAGGATCTTTAAGGTTAGCGTCGGCCTATGTGGCTGTAATGTTTGGTGCATGGCTAGGTCAAATAATGAATCAGACTGGGATTTCAAAATCAATAGTTAAGACCGCTGCAGAGCTGGGCGGCGATAGACCTTTCTTTATTACAATATGCATAACAGCAGCTATTGCTATATTATTTACCACTATTAGCGGACTAGGAGCAGTCATTATGATAGGAAGCATTGCTGTCCCGATACTTCTCTCGGTTGGTGTTCCACCTATTGTTGCAGTATCAATGTTTTTATTCGGTATGGGTATAGGTCTTGAAATTAACATGAGCAACTGGTCATTTTATATTACAGCAACAGGAGTTTCCCTGGACCAGGTGAGAAATTTTGCCCTTATATTGATGGCGCTCACGGCAATAGATGCTTTGTTATTTGCTATAATTGAGTTTAGAAAAGAAGGTATAAGATTTACATGGGCACAGAACAATCTGAAGCAAAGTCAAAAGGTTAATGAAAGTCAAAAGGTTAATGTATTTTCTTTACTGACACCTATAGTGCCTATACTTTTTGTCCTTATTTTAAAATGGCCTATAATACCTTCATTCATGATTGGGATTGTATACAGCCTAATTACTACACAGAAGTCGATAAAGAATGCAATAAGTACACTTACAAAGACGGCATATGACGGCATAGCTGATGCAGCTCCGGCAGTTTTATTGATGATAGGCATTGGTATGCTCTTAAATGCGGTTATGCACCCGATGGTCTCGAAGTCACTAGAACCCGTTTTAAAGAGCATAATACCCACTACGCCGGTTGCATATGTACTCTTTTTCGGCATATTAGCTCCATTGGCACTATATAGAGGACCTTTAAATCTCTGGGGTTTAGGTAGTGGTATAGCAGGGCTTTTGATAAGCCTCAATATTTTACCACCAACAGCAGTTATGGGAGCCCTTCTTTCAACAGAGAGAGTGCAGGCAATTGGAGATCCAACCAATACCCATAATGTATGGCTTGCTAATTATGCTGGTATAGATGTAAATAAGCTTTTAATGAAACTGCTTCCATATATTTGGGCTTTAGCTTTTGCAGGAATTATCACAGCTTCAATTTTGTTCTTTTAAAAACAGGAGGAATGTTAATGAAGGTAAGAATTGGCATAGACGTTGGAGGAACTTTTACTGATGCAGTTGCAATAGACAATGAAACCTATGAACTTATTGGTACTTTAAAGGTCCCAACAACCCACAGTGCAGAAGAAGGGGTTGCCAGGGGAATAGTAGAAGTACTGCTTGGCATTATACGGAAATATAACATTAACCCCGAAGATGTTCTATTCATAGCCCATGGAACTACCCAGGCTACCAATGCCCTTCTGGAAGGTGATGTTGTACCTGTAGGTATTATCACTGTCGGGACAGGACTTGAGGGATTAAAGAGCAGAGGGGACACAAATATAGGAGATATAGAACTGGCTCCGGGTAAGATACTGAAGACGTTTAACAGATATATAGATACTAAAGATTTATCTGAAGAAAGTATAGTGGAAAATGTAGAGGAACTACGGGGTGAAGGATGTGGGGCAATTGTGGCAGCCCAGGCCTTCAGTGTTGATGATCCTTCAATAGAAAAATTAATTATGGAGGTGGCTGATGACATGGGTATACCTGCCACAGCCACCCATGAAATAACAAAACTCTATGGATTGAAGATAAGGACAAGAACTGCAGCTATAAATGCATGCATCTTGCCCAAGATGATGGAAACAGCAAATATGACGGAAGAGAGCGTGAAAAAAGCAGGGATAAAAGCTCCATTAATGATTATGAGATGCGACGGCGGGGTAATGGATATAAATGAAGTGAGGAAAAGACCCATACTCACGTTGCTGTCCGGACCAGCTGCTGGTGTTGCAGGGGCACTGATGTATGAGAGGGTATCTGATGGTATATTTCTGGAGGTAGGCGGAACCAGCACCGATATCTCTGTGATAAAAAACGGAAGGGTTATGGTAGAATATGCGGAGATTGGTGGTAACAAGACATACCTTAATTCTCTTGACGTAAGGACAGTAGGTATAGCCGGAGGCAGCATGGTACGCATTGGAAACAATGATATAGAAGACGTAGGCCCAAGGAGTGCCCATATAGCAGGCCTACCCTATGCTGTATTTGCCAATCCAGATGATATCATTGACCCTGAGTTAAAATTTATACAGCCTATGCCAGGCGACCCGTCGGATTATATAGCAATAAAAAGTAAAAATGGAAAAATGTTTGCATTAACTACTACCTGTGCTGCCAACGTCCTTGGTTATGTTAAACCTGGTGACTACGCTTTTGGCAACAGGGAGGCTGCCATAAAGGCCATGGAGCCTGTAGCTAAAAAACTGAATATGACAGTAGAAGATGTGGCCAAACGTATAATGAATAAAGCCTGTGAAAAAGATAGAAAGGTAGTTGAACAGTTGATACAAGACTATAATCTGGATAAAGATAATACCACACTCATAGGGGGAGGTGGCGGCAGTACATCCATAGTTCCATACCTCGCTGAAGTTATGGGGATGTCGTGGAAAATAGCCAAAAATGCAGAGGTTATATCTACAATAGGTGTAGCCATGGCCATGGTAAGGGAAGTCGTTGAAAGAACCATTCCCAACCCTACAGATAAAGATATTATTAAAATAAGGAAAGAAGCAAAAGAAGTAATTATGAGGGCCGGAGCCCTCGAAGATACTATTGAGGTATTTGTTGAGATTGATGCCCAGAAAAATATTTTAAGAGCCATTGCTACAGGGGCAACTGAATTGCGTTCCAAGGATATGGGCAGCAGAATTTTAAAGAAGGATGAGCTTATAGAAATTGCCGCTCAATCAATGAAAATTGATAAAGCTAATATAAAGATTTTAGACAGTACCGAGTTTTTTTATGTTGCACAGGGTGTAATAAAACAAAGAGGGTTCCTGGGACTATTTTCAAAAGAATTGAAGCTTGTCCGGATAATAGATGCCGAAGGGGTTATAAGACTTCAAAGAAACAGCGGTATCATTTATAGCACAGTAAAAGCACAGTTTGACAATGAGCTGAATAGAGCCCTTGATGAAAATATATTTTTTGGCGACGGCGGTGCTGAGATACCGGATTGCTACCTTATATTGCCACACAGAATGGTAGACCTATCAGGGCTTATTGATAAGAATCAGATAGTTACTTTGGCAAATGCTGAAGTAAATGGTCTTGCGGAAAATGAAAAAATTATAATATTAATTAGCAAACGAGGGAATTAAATTGATACCTACAATATTTCTAAAGAAAAATGAGATTATAGAAAGTGAACTTCAAAATGATGTTTTATATGAACGGTTAAAGGATGTTAATATAGATAAATATACTAGCTTTGCCTGGGACAGAGGAGATAGGACGGCTTTAAGAATAAAGGAAATTAATCCAGATATAAATTATCATATAACGAAAAATAATCTATCTGTAATCATTGATGATACAATATTTAATAATGAATATCTTATTTTCAGTGAATATGCAGCAGTTAAAAATACCATCTATATCTATCGGCGCTGTATAAATGAAGAATTTATTCCCGCGATACCTGAAAAATATAAAGAATGGAGAGATTTTGAGAAACTTCGCAATGTTTTTATATGTCATGAGTATTACCATCATTTGGAAATAAATGATATAGGGCTTACTGCAGAACTCAAAAAGATAGAAGTTGCCTTTGGACTTTTTAAAGTAAAACGCAAAATAAAGGCATTGAATGAAATCGCTGCACATGCTTTTACAAAAAGATTTTTGGATATTAATTGAGGTGAGATTATGGAAAGATACGATGTTGTGGTTGTTGGAGGTGGAGTATCTGGAAGCATAGCAGCTATAGCAGCCGCTCTAAATGGGGCAAAAACCCTTCTGATCGAACAGTATGGATTTTTAGGTGGCTCTCTTACTAATATGGGTGTTGGGCCAATGATGACATTTCATGCAGGAAACAGACAGGTTATAAAGGGTCTTCCACAGAAGGTGGTAGATGAACTTGTAAAGCTGGGGGGAAGTCCAGGCCATGTCATTGATACTACGGGTTTTGTAAGAACAATAACACCATTTGACCAGGAGATAATGAAATATGTTTTGGTAAAAATGACTGTAGATAGTGGTGTTAATAATTTATTTCATAGTTTCCTGCAAGGAGTGAAAATGTATGGACCCCACATAGAAAGTATATTTGTCACCAACAAGTCAGGGACAATGGAAATATCGGGTAATATTTATGTCGATGCTACTGGAGACGCCGACTTGGCAGTGAGAAGTGGTGTAGATTTTCTTATGGGCCGTCCTTATGATAACCTGACACAGCCTATGACAATGATGTTTAAAGTGGGGAATGTCAATACTAGTGATATAAAAGAATATATGTTGAAAAATCCTGAAGAGTTTAGAATGATTGCACCAGAGGAGGTCTTGAAGGCAAAAAGGTTATCAGTAAACGGCTTCAAAACAATATTGGAAGAAGGTAAAAAGAGCGGCGACATTCAGTTTGAAAGAGATACAATACTTTTCTTTGAAACCAATAATCCAGGAGAATTTATTATCAATACAACAAGGGTTCAAAGATTAAAAGGTACTGACGTATTTGAACTTACAAAAGCCGAGATAGAAGGCAGACAGCAAGTAATGAAGTTGTTTAACTTTATGAAAATGAATTTACCTGGTTTTAAAGATACAGTGCTATTATCAACCGGTGTACAGATTGGCGTCAGGGAGACCAGGAAAATTATTGGAGAATACATTCTAACTGCAGAAGATTTAATTAACAACAGGCGTTTCGATGACTGTATCGCTAAAGGGAGTTATCCTATTGATATACATTCTCCAGTAGGCGGTGAAATGGTTTATATGTATCTTAAAGAGGGTACAGACTATGATATTCCATACCGTGCCTTATATAGCAAGAGAGTGGATAATCTCCTGATATGCGGCAGGTGTATATCGTCAACTCACGAGGCTAATGCAGCTATAAGGGTTTCACCCATAGCCATGGCCACAGGCCAGGCCGCAGGGACAGCAGCAGCGCTTTCTAAAAAAAGTAATAAACCTCCATACGACATAGATGTTAAATTATTAAGAAATGTATTAATAGAACAAGGGGCATATTTATAATATATACTCTCAGATTGACGACAAACCCCGCTTTTTATGTGCATAAGAAGTGGGGTTTGCTTTATGCTTGGATATAATTGTATATAGCTAAACATTGGATAAAAATCATTAAAAAATGGAGAAGGTAAGAATGTGAAAGTTTTTCTACCAACTTTGGCATTTACTTACTCAAAAGACCACTCTAAGGGTTTAGAAATCGCATGAAATCGAGACCAGCATCTTGAAGATTTTAAAATATAGAAACAGGGGTGGTGGCAAAATTGTTTTTTAAAATAAGAATGCCTATTTTATGAAGGTTTACAGATTCAAAGTGTCAATGTCTGGATAATATATTGCCATTGTAAAGCAATGCTGAACTAAAATAAATGGGCAGATTGGCATGTGCTGGTACCACCCCATAAGGAACAAAAACAGGCCGGAATTTATCCAGCCTGTTCCTCATATCCTATGAACTTTAGTTTATCCTCAAGGCTCGTCCTATTATGGAGTCTTCCAGCATGGACAAAGCATTGGACAGGACAATAACAATTCGAAAACTAACCTGCAAGATTTCCAGCGGCTTTTATTTTTATCCTGGTGGCATTGCCGGGTAGATACGCCAGCGGTATGTCCTCTCTTTCTACTATCTCTTTGAGCGCCTGCTTTTACACATTCCTCTATAGCCATCTCTTCAGCCTGCCTCAATGCCTCGGCCCTGCTCATGCCATCCAAAGAGAATATCCTATCTATCTCTGCACCGACCTGCGCTATGGTAACACCTATGGCGTTGGCAACCTCATAGTGCTGAGGCCTTATTACCTCGCTGCATCCTTTCAATGTCTCCGGCAGTAATACGCTGCCCCCACCTACCAGTATGAGAGGTATGTCACCGGCCGTCGTCTTTATTTTTATCTATGTTGTCTTCAACCATCTCTTTTATTTTACTTAAAGCTCTCTCAACCAGGTCTTTATCCAGTCCTTTTACTTTTTCAGGATTACCCATTGCGGCCAGGCCTCCTGCCACGGCCACATCGGAAGCGGTAAGTGTAGACCCGCCAAATACAAGCCCGCTTTCTTCGTTCATCAGCCATTACCTACCCAAAGGCAGGTCTTACACAGCCTCCACAGGCTATCCCCGTAGTTCTTACGGTTCATTTAAAACTTTTATGCTGCAAGTCTTCCAGGCAGATAATTTGGTTTTCTCTTATCAGTTTGGTTGACTCTTTGTGGAGAAAATCTTTACGTTGATTGGAGACTTTCTCATGAAGTCTGGCTACCTTGACTTTCTGTTTGATGTAGTTCTTGGAACCTTTCTTCATATGGGATAATTTTCGTTGAGCTTTCGCTAGTTGCCTTTCCGGTTTACGGAAGTATTGGGGGTTCTCAACAGGGTCTCCTTCCGAGGGAATCATAAATTGCTTCAATCCCATGTCGCAGCTAACATGTTTTTTACTTCCGGGAGTTCTTCTACTTCGGTCAGGCACAACGCAGAAACAAAGTATTTGCCGCTTGAGGCGTGTCTTATGGTGGCATTGACTATTTTAAATGGAAAAGCGGTCTGTTTTTTATCTTTTCAGAAACTTACCCAGCCAAGCTTCGGCAGTTTGAACCGACAGTTATCCATGTCTATTTCAATGTTGTTGTTGGTGAAGTTGGCCCCGGTAGGATTACTTTGAGCTATGTTTCTTCTTAAACTTCGGATATCCCTGCTTATTATTCCTTTTTCGCCGCTCACGGTAGAAGTTTACAAAAGCGGTGTCCAGGTCTCTCAGGGTATTCTGCAGGGTAAATTTGTCTACTTCATTCAATCAGAGATAATCCTTGCTCCGTTTGAGAATGGTTAATTCTTCAGAACATCTGGTATAACCTAAGGTTTGTCCGGTTTCCTTGTAGTATTGGATGCGCCTTGCCAGGAAGTAGTTATATAGGTCCTTCTTTTTGAGACTCGATATACTTTCTGACTGCATCCTCTGCGGCCAGCCACTCATCAAGATTGACATTGTATGAAAGGACATCACAGAACTGTTCAAGGCTGTCCCTCATCTTCTTTAATATACTCAATGCCTCACCAACTCTATAGCTTGTTTTATAATAT
Source organism: Calorimonas adulescens (assembly GCF_008274215.1). NCBI lineage: Bacteria > Bacillati > Bacillota > Clostridia > Thermoanaerobacterales > Thermoanaerobacteraceae > Calorimonas > Calorimonas adulescens. The sequence continues at coordinate 9,683 of NZ_VTPS01000013.1, forward strand.
TTTAATCATTGCGGCTTAGTGCATCAGGTTATAATTTTAATATATTTATTGAAAAATAGTAATAGACCATATTTAGCACGGCAAAGTAAGGGAATTTATAAAAAACAATTAAAAAGCGTGTTGATATTATTCTCATTAAATGCTAATGTGAAAATGGTGATGATTATGAGCAGAAACTATCAGAGGTTAAATTCTCTCTTTTACTACGTTTTCTATTCCTTAATCCTTTTGTTAATACTTGACACTGTAGAAAAGAGCCACATCGCAGTCTCAGTAGCACTTTTCCTTTTGCTCTTTATTAACCAGGATATAGCCCGATATAAAATATTTGTCCCTGCCATTGACTGAAAGGGAGATGGACATAGCAGGGCTTATAGCAGAGGGGCTTTCTAACAGGGACATCGCCAAAAGGCTGTACATATCTGAAGGTACAGTAAAAAACCATATTTCCAGCATCCTGTCAAAACTTGACCTCAAGGACAGGACCCAAATCGCAGTCTTTGCCATCAGGAATCATATCTGATAATATGACTAAAGTCATATTTATACCTGCACATGCAGGTCAAAATCATGACCTCTTTCACTTTCACTTTATCTACAGCCCTGGTATTATAGAAAAATGGAGGTGGCGTATCAATGGAACCCATAATAAATGTATTGAATGTGTCAAAGAGATACGGCAGTGTAAAAGCCTTAGACGGGGTATCACTTGCCATTGAAAGGGGAAGCATTTTCGGTCTTTTAGGGCCTAATGGTGCTGGCAAATCTACATTAATAAATATCATTTCTACTCTTATTGTCCAAGATGATGGAGATGTAGAGATAGCCGGCCTTTCAGTGCAAAAGGATGCCCAAAAAATAAGAGGAATGCTGGGATTGGTACCCCAGGATATAGCACTGTATCCTACACTCACAGCAAGGGAAAACCTCCTTTTCTGGGGCAGAATGTATGGACTTGGCGGCAAAAAACTTAAAGGACAGATAGATGATGTGCTTGAGTTGAGCGGCCTAAAGGACAGGGCAAATGAAAGGGTTGAGGGCTATTCTGGAGGTATGAAAAGACGGCTTAATATTGCTGTCGCACTCATGCATAGTCCTCAAATACTAATCATGGATGAACCAACTGTCGGGATTGACCCGCAGTCCAGAAATTTTATACTTGAAAGAATCAAATCTTTTAAAGGCAGCAATACAACGGTTATATATACCAGTCACTATATGGAGGAAATTGAAGAGATATGCGATAGTGTAGCTATAATGGACAGGGGAAAAGTTATTGCAAGCGGGACAGTGGAAGAACTACATGGCCTGGCCGGCAGTCTCGATACCATATACATCAAGACAGAAGAGCCTGTTTCTGACCTGAGTTTCTTAAAGCATCTGCAATCAATCGAAAATTCATATGCAGATGGTAACACGACAGTCATCTCCGTGGCACATAGCAAAGAGGCTTTGTCCAGCATTATACTGGCATTCACCAGGGCAGGCCATGATATAAGGTCTGTGGACATGCTAAAACCAAACTTGGAGACTGTATTCTTAAAACTCACAGGCCGGGCCTTAAGGGATTAGGGGGAATTAACATGCGCATCGTCTTTATAGCCGTAAAGGACACTATTGCCTTTTTGAGGGATCGCACCGCACTGCTCCTCACTATTGCCATGCCTCTCATACTCATATTAATCCTCGGCCTGTCCTTGAACCCAGTATTTGAAGGTAATGCTTCCATACCCAAATTTGAGGTGGCACTGGTAGATAAAGACCATGGCTTTTTCTCGGATATATTGGTAAGAGAGGTATTTCAATCCGAATCCATCAGGAATATGATAACCCTGGTACCGCTCGACGAGAGATCTGCAAGGGATAAAACAGAATCAGGCTCATATCCAGCTTCCATAGTTATACCTGAAAATTTCAGTAAAGATATTTATGAGGGCAGGAGCCCACAAATAGTTATGATAAGCGGCACATCGTCAAAACTTCGGGCTGGTATAGTAAAGGAAATCTTAGATCAGTTCCAGGAGTCTGTCTCTATTGTCATGACATCAGCACAAAATTCCCAGTTTAATGTCATCCCCTCAAGTGAACTGTATTACAAATCCCCAGAAATACCAATGAGGATTCTCTCTTCAGGTAAAATACAACTCTCTGCCACGGAATACTACAGCGTTGGTATGATAGTCATGTTTATCCTCTTTATCGGTATGAGAGGTTCCAAGGCAATACTGATAGAGAGGGAGGAGTCTACACTGGCGAGGATGATAAGCCTTAATATCACCCGTGCAGAATACATTCTGGGCAAGACCCTCGGTGTATTTTTCACCGGCACCGTACAGCTCTTTATACTGATGACGCTCAGCCGGATACTCTTTGGCATACGATGGGGTAACTCACCTGCAGGCATCTTTATACTTTCTCTTTCTGTAATATTTGCAACGTCAGGGCTGGCCATTTTGATATCCTCCATAGCTCGCACTGCCTCGGCAGCCGACAGGCTGGCCTCCATACTCGTACAGGTCATGTCTCTTGTTGGCGGCAGCATGTTTCCCATATTTACAATGAACAATTTTATGGACATATTAAGCCGCATCACCATAAACCGCTGGGCTATTGAAGGCTACACATCGCTCATGTCCGGTGGAAATCTGCACACCGTCTTTATGCCATCCATTGTACTCATCATTATGGGCGCAGCATATATGGCCACCGGCCTGAAATTCTTAAAACTGTGAGGTGAGCTGAGATGAAGATACTGGCTATGGTATGGAAACATTTGGTTATAAGTTACAAAGACCCTATGAACCTGTTCCTTACAATAGCTCTACCCATAATCCTGATATTCATCATCGGCTATGGATTTAGCGGGACAGGCACAACATCTAAGGTATTGATTGCCGATAGTGACAATAGTCCAACATCCCGGGCACTGATAGATTACCTGTCCAGCGACAGCAACTTTTCCTTTGAGATAAAGCCACCGCACCAAATAGAAGAGGAGATAAAGAATGGCAAAGCACTGTCCGGGATAAACATAAAAGCTGGTTTTAGCAACAGCATCATGGACGATAAGCCCGCCATAGAACTTATAGCCCAGAGCAAAAGCCCTGAAGTTTACCTGCTGGTTAACAGGATATCAAGTTTTTTAAGAAACGAGAGGCTAAAAAACTCATTCCATATATCGCAGTATGCTGAAATAGCCCCGGTATTTAACGTCTATGAGGAGAGACTTGACAAGGAAGCTGACAACTCCACCCTTACAAACTTTGAAATAATAATCATAGTTGCCATGTTCTCCACCACATATTCAGCCGGTGAGGTCCTTTTAGAAAAAAGAAGGGGAACATGGGGAAGGTTGATGTCCTCGCCCATCAAAAAATATGAAATAATATCAGGCTACCTCACAGGTATAATACTGGAGGGGTTTATTCAGATAGGCCTTCTTATCTCTTTAAGCATTATTCTGTTCAAAACCTCATGGGGGAATTCTTTTTTAGGGCTTGCTATCGTCGTCCTTGCCTTGATGTTCGCCATGACTGGTATAGGGCTCATGTTAACAGGGTCTGTCAAGACATACGGACAGCTCCAGGCTATAGGCCCTTTAGTCATATTCCCGACATCCATGCTCAGCGGCATTTTCTGGCCTGTTGAGATAATGCCAAGCTATCTGCAGAATATAGCAGCCATTATGCCGCAGTATTGGGCCATAGATGGCATGAAAAAACTGCTTCTAAGTAATTTCTCTTTTAATATGCTTATAAAGCCCGTCTCTATACTTGTCATTATCGGACTCATTACCATGGGTGCAGGGATGAGAGCCTTAAAATAGGTAGATTAAAAAGCATAAACAATTTTCCAGCTAATTGAATAAAATCTATAAATGGTATAAAATAAAGTACGTAATATCAAAATCTTAGCGGGTGCTAAATAATGAAGAAAAGACATACATATCTTTTCATGATCTTATTTATACTGTTAACCTATATCTTGGGAATAACAACCTATGCCTTTTCAGCAGTAGATTATTCTTTTATGAGGACAAACTCTGATAATATTTCAAAAGAGCCTGTAAAGCCAGGGAACAGGATTCTTATTGTAGTCCCTCACCCTGATGATGAAACTATAGGCATGGGAGGAGGAATATACAACTGGTTAAAACAGGGCAAAAAAATAAAAGTTGTTATAATGACCAATGGCGATGGATTTAGAAAGGCTGTAATAGAAAACCTTAAAGTCCAGAACCCAGTATCGTCTGATTATATAAAACTTGGTAAAATGAGGCAGAACGAATCCATAGAGGCATTAAAAGAGCTTGGATTATCTCCAAAAGATGTTATTTTTCTCGGGTATGGTGACGGCACTCTGTCCTATTTATGGTGGGCCAACTGGGAAAGTTCAAAACCTCGAAACGCTGCTAACGGCTATGCCTATTCACCTTACTCCAACAGTTATGTTAAACACACAGGATATGCAGGTGAAAATGTACTGGCAAATTTAACTCAGATAATAAAGGACTATGACCCTACAGACATATTTTACCCAGACCCTGATGATATGCACCCTGACCACTGGGCCACAAGCAACTTTGTCAGGCTTGCCGTAGAGAAATCTAACTGTAAAGCGACACTGTATTCTTTTTTGGTACATCACTACCAGTGGCCTGTCCCTTTGCTATATGTTCCTGAAACCGGACTTTATCCACCACTTTCCCTGGAAACAAGCGGCACAAAGTGGCATATAAATCCACTTGACAATGCAACAGTCAGGATAAAACATAAGGCTATGCTTAAATATAAATCCCAGTACAAGGTAATGGCCGGCTTTCTTGATAGCTTTATAAGAAAGAATGAACTCTTTGGGACATATGACGATAGATATTACTTGGTTGGTAAGGATATTAAACCCAATTTTACCCAGAGAGGCCCTCTTCCTTATGCCGTTATTCAGTCGGGGGTAAACGATAATCCTCTTTTAAGGATTGAAGGTAGCGATGACATAAGTGCAGTAGGCCTGGCCTCTGATGGAAATAACTACTATTTTGCTCTTCAGATGAGGGGCAATGCCAATAAGGATACTTCCTATTTCCTGAACGCACTCATACTTTATAAAGATGGTAAGATGGGAAGGTTGAGGATAAATATCAAGGACTTTAAGGCTGAGGAAATAATGGACTCAAAAGATAGCATAGACGTCGGAAACATAAGTGCAGGTCACTATAAAAACAGGATATGGTTTACAGTACCAGCAAATAAAATAGGCTCTCCCACAAAGATATTTTTAAATGCTGAAACATATTTTATAGAGAAGAGAATAGACAAAACAGCCTGGAGGATGGTCATGCCTCAATACGGTCCTTGATGGCCATCACCAGACTGTTTTCTTTTTCTATAATGCCTGCCTGTATCCTTCCTATGCCGCCTCTATACAATATAACCCTCTTGTTCATTTTTTCCATGTTGCAAAAATTGCCCTTGTACAGCTCGCCACCTCTCAAAAAGTCAAATACAACATCCCCTCTCTCAATAGATGTCCCTATAGCAAGCCAGATCAGCAGATTGCCTACGCTCATATTCCTGTATGCCTCATTAAAGCCACCAATATAGTAGTAAGTGGACCTGCCCTTATGAAAACAATAGAGTACAGCCGCCACATCTCCATCAATCATAAGGCGGTGAAGGTCAAGATATCCCTTTTTAAAAAAATCTTTTGCCACATGCAGGTGAAACTGTATAATCCTTTGACTGTAGAAAGCACCGGGCAAAAGTTTTTTATTCCATCTTTTCTGATGAAACTCAATCATTCTTAGCATTGCTGGCTCTATATCTTCCTCACTGTTTACAACGTCATATGTGACGTTATGGTCCCTGTTAAGCCTTCTCCAGTAGTATTCAATATTTTTTCTGAAACGCTTATTAATCACAGCCATGTAATGGTCTATATCTTCAGGCAGGTTTATGTACGGGCAGATATCCTGGTCCAAAATCTTCTTCTCAAACCCATTAATTTGAAATTCAGACAGATACTCCGGTACATTTTCAAGGTCAACCATGTGAACCCCTTCTTTAAGCAGCTCTTCTGACAGGGCCGCATAAAATTCCCTTTCTTTACCCTTTACTATTAAAAAACCCTGATAATCACTGTTATTAAAACCTATAAATCTTAATTTGCCTCTGTATAATATAAAGGGAGCTATGCCAAACTCATTTATATAGACGTGCGGAGCCTTATTCCAGTATCTCAGCCAGTTATAGCCCCATGACCAGGTCGAAAAGGGTGTTATAGCATCCTGAGATTCTATCTCTTCCCATATATCTTTTATTTCCAAGATATCAGTGACCAGCAATTAAACGTCTTCCCTTCTCAAGTTCTTGAAGAATACCCTCCATGCAAAATATATAATTACAGATATCAGGGCCACTGCAGCAAGCTTATATTCGGCAGGCAGGTTTAAAAGCCAATTGATGTTTATGTAGGCATAAACACATAGCAGTGTCCAGAAGATTACCCATACAAGGTCACCTATAAGCGAGAATACAGTATATGAAAGAATATTGATCCTCATAATTCCCGCTGCCCATATAGCCGGAGTCCTTGTTATCCCTATCCATCGGCTTATCATATTCGTAATCCCACCATATTTATTAAACCAACCCTGCAGTTTCTCAAAATCCTCATCCTTGATATGCAAATACCTGTTGAGTTTTTCCACTACAGGCCTCCCTCCATAATATCCAGCAAGATAAGCCAATAAATTACCTGAAAGGTTGCCAAGTGTGGCTGTGATGACAGTGTATATCATAGACATCCTGTGGATGTGTATGAAATATGCCGCAGCCAAGAAAAACAGCTCCACAGGCCCCGGCATACCTGTACCCTCTACGGCCAGGCCTAAATAAAGTCCAATATAACTGTATTTTATCAATAACTCGTAAACATAACTCCAAATGCTTCCCATATATATCACCAGTAACATCATCAATACATGTATAATAAATCTTTTTACAAATAATAGCAACATTATGTGCCTGAAATAACTTGCTTTTATGCCCTACAGCTCCGCAGCTCAATCTCGCATTGTACATCCCCACTTGGCATACATACCTCAGGTAGGCTTATCCATCGCACATGACGGGTAAATCTACTATATTTGCCACCTCTCAAAGGGATCATAGATTTACTTTAAGGTTTTATTTGATGAATGTCATTTATTTTACCACTATATGGTGCTCTCTACACCTGGCCTCATACCTGTCTACACCACCCACAAGAATAGTGGGGTCATCCCATCGGGCGGGCTCTCCGTTTATTATCCTCTGCGTCATGATTGCAGGCTGTCCACATACAGAGCATATGGCATACAGCCTCTCATCTTCATCTGCTATGGCTAAAAGATCCCCCATCGGTCCAAAAGGCTCTCCTCTAAAGTCAGTATCAAGACCTGCCAATATCACTCTGTAACCCTTATGTATCAATGTTTTAGAAACTTCTACAATCCCCCTATCCAAAAACTGGACCTCATCAACCCCTATCACATCAAAATGATTCCCTTCTGCCTCCTGCCTCAATACATCTTCCAGTATATCCCTTGAGCCCTCCACAGGTATTGCTTGAAGTTTAAAACCGTTATGCGAAACCACATGGGCCTCTTCATACCTGTTATCTATCGCCGGCTTGTACAAGATATAGGTCTGTTTGGCATATTTTAACCGATGAAGCCTCCTTATGAGCTCCTCCGTCTTTCCTGAAAACATGCATCCCCTTATAACCTCCAATTTACCTACCATTCACATACCCTCCCATTATTTCTAACGATATCATACCACATCTGACGTGCAAGAAGATTACGAAAAAAGACTGGAACATGTATCTTATTTTTGTAAAACAAAAGTCCCAGATAAGCCATACTTACCTGGAACATATAAATCTATTATAGATATATCAAATTATTCCTTTCTTTAGCTCACCGCTGTATATCATCATCTTGAATTGCTCTATTATATCTTTATATACCTTCTGTCTCTTAATTGGCGTAAAATCCATATATTCGTCTCCTCATGAAGTTATTCTTCTATAAATTCTCTGTATGTCTCATATGCCATTCTATAGAGTCCAAGGTCTATCTCCCGCAGCTTCTTGCCGGGGACAAGCATAGTCACCTTGACAACCCCGGGCAGTCTTCCAATATCCACAGAACCCATTATAGTGGCCCTGTTTTTAACCTCACCTGCTGGCATGTGCAGGAAATTTGAGATACGCATTTGGGGAATATTATACCATTAATACAGGTAAAATCATCAATTATTTTTAACCTCAGAGCCGACAATCTTCTCATAAAACTGGACTAAAGCTGCATGATCCATCTCATCCTTACCATCTGCCTTGAGGTTTTGCATCATCTCCATCACCATAGATGTTATAGGTAAAAATGCCGCTATATCATGGGCTTCATCCAGTGCATTCTTAAGGTCCTTTATATGAAGTTTAAGCTTGAAGCCAGGTGTGAAGTTGCGCTTTAATATAGCAGGAAGCTTGGCATCCAGCACACGGCTTCCGGCCAGGCCGCCCTTTATAGCCTCATATATTCTTTCAGGATCAGCCCCGGCCTTTACCCCCATTGCAAAGGCCTCAGACATAACTGCAATATTCCCTGCCACGATTATTTGGTTTACCAGCTTTGCCGTATTGCCGCTGCCTATATCACCCACCCTTACTATACTCTTCCCTACAGCCCTGAGTACTGGCAGACATTCCTCAAAGTCTGATTCACTACCACCCACCATTATGGCCAGTGTCCCATCAATTGCCCCCTGTTCACCTCCGCTTACAGGAGCGTCCATCATCCTTATTCCCTTCTTAGCAAGCTCATTACTTATCTCTTTAGATGCCGCCGGTGAGATTGAACTCATATCAATAAGGATGGAGCCAGGCCTCATACCATTTATAAGGCCATCTTCTCCCAGGACCACTTCCCTTACCTCCGGCGAGTCAGGCAGCATCGTTATAACCAGGTCAGAAAGTTTGCCAACATCTCCAGGAGTTTTGGCTTCCTCTGCCCCAAGGGATACAAGTTCCTCAACAGGTGTCCTGTTTCTATGACCCATTACAACGAGAGAATAACCCGCTTTGATAAGATTTTTAGCCATAGGCCTGCCCATTATACCCAGCCCTATAAAACCTACCTTCATTTAAATCATCCTCCTATAGAAAACAAACCCGGAGTATCCCGGGCTAAATTTATTTTTCATATACCTCTTTATTTACTATATTTTGCGGTTTCTTACCATTAAGTACGGCAAGACAGTCCTCCACAACCATCTCAGCCATCCTCTCCCTGGCCTCATATGTGGCACTGCCTATATGTGGTTCTAATACCACATTGTCAAGTTCCAAAAGCTCAGGCGTAACTGCAGGTTCATTCTCATAAACGTCCAGCCCTGCACCTGCTATCCACCCCTCTTTTAATGCCTTTGCCAGAGCCTTTTCATCTATTATCGGACCACGGGCAGTATTTACCAGTATGCAGTTCTTCTTCATCTTTTTAAACTGCTCTTCACCCAGCATATTTTTGGTATCCTCAGTCAGCGGTGTGTGGATCGATATGAAATCCGACCTGGATAGGAGTTCGTCTAAGCTCACATACTCAGCCCCTATTTCCCTTTCTTCTTCCTCTGAGAGCCTGCGCCTCTTATAGTATATGACATGCATGTCAAACCCCTTTGCCCTCTTTGCAACGGCACTGCCTATCCTTCCCATACCAATTATCCCAAGGGTCTTTCCTGCAAACTCATAACCAAGCATGAGCTTTGGCCCCCAGCAATGGAACTTACCAGCCCTGAGGTATTTATCCCCCTCAACTATCCTCCTCGAGACAGCCATGAGAAGTGCCCACGCCAGATCTGCTGTAGCATTGGTTAGCACCCCGGGCGTATTTGTGACAACTATGCCCTTCTTTGTAGCCGTCTTTATGTCTATATTATTAAAACCAACCGCATAGTTGGAAATAACCTTGAGGTTTGGTGAGGCATTTATCACATCTGCATCGATTGGGTCATCCAGCATTGATATTATGCCGTCCTTGCCTTTTATCTTTTCCACAATCTCCTCTTTCGTAAGCTTGGTCTCCCCGGACACATACTCCAAGTCAACCTCTCTTTTTAGTTTTTCCATAGCAACTCCTGGTATCTCACGGGTTAAAAGTACCTTAAACATACCAATCCCTCCTGTTACTGTATTCTAAGTATAATTATAGCAAAAAAACTTGAAAAAGGTTAAAAAAATAATAAGAATTTTTGTCGTGTAACGTACACACCCATGTAAAACCTCTCAAGCTGTACATTCATAAAAATTTTTATGTAAATTATGATGCAATAATCTCCGCAAAAGAATATAATAAAAAACAGATATCAATAAGGTTTTACCCATGCAACAGCTGTTATTATATTACAATTTTGCGGGTGATTAATAGTGGGAAGACTTAAAGAACTGGACGTTTTGAAGGGCCTGGCCATAACAGCCGTTATAGCAATACACACCACCAGTGATGGCTTAATAAAATTCGATGTATCTTCATACTCATATATGGTATACCTTTTTATCAACAGGTTATCTCAGTTTGCAGTACCCGCTTTTATCTTCGCAAGCAGCCTCCTGCTCTCCTATGTCTACAGAGAAAGGTTTCGCACAATAACCATCCGCCATCTCAAGGATTTCTATCTGAAGCGTCTTATGAGAATAATCCCGCCATATATGTCGTGGACATTTATATACCTGTTAACCAAATACGTAATCACAGGAGGTGCAACACCTCTCACAATACATAATTATCTTAAATATATAATCACCGGGAATGGCTATTATCACCTTTACTTTGTGATAATAATACTGCAGCTCTACCTTTTTATGCCATTCATAGTATTTCTTATATCTCATGTAAAAATTAAATTTTGTCATATGCTGTTAATTTCGGCACTCATACAGATACTCTTTTATTATGTGTATCAGTCCTACATTGTGCACTATTTCCAGCGAAGCGCAGTCCTCGTGGCATGGTATATACTTCTTGTATTTACAGGCTCGTGGATCGGCATAAATTATGAGGCATACACTCGAAAGGAAAAGTATATTGCCACATGTCTCCCTGTAGCTATTGTCTCAGGTGTATCTTATATATACCTCTATCATCTTTTAAACCTTAGCATATATGTACCTTTGTCGGTATTCAATCTGGTATGGTATATATATGTAACATCTGCAGCTTTATCACTCCTTTATATTTCCAAAAGACTAAGGATACGGTCCCTCGAGAGTGCAGGCAGGCTCTCATTTGGCATATACCTGATACATCCACTCCTGCTTTCCATTATGAATGGCATATATAATACCGGTAACATCATGATGTATCACCTATACACCTTATTTGAGTTCCTGACTATATATGCTGTATCTTATATCATTACAGCAGCCCTTGAAAATACTGCTTGGAGCAAATATATCGTTGGATAAAAGGACCTGTCACATGACAGGTCCTTTTATCAGACTTCCGTTATATCTTCACTGCTACCCTTGCAGCCTCTTCTATGGCCTCCAAAGCCTTTCTGGCCTTTACAGCATCGCCAATTACATATACCTCAGGTATCTTTCCCTTTATCTTCTCTTCCAGCGGGTTATATGCCTTGGCACCCATGGCCAGGACTATCGTATCAAATCCTGTGAGCTTTTCTTCTTTTCCGTCTTTCTCATATACCACACCGTCATCAAGGAACTCCTTTACTGTGGCACCGGTAATAGCTTTGACACCGTATTTATTCAGCCTCTCCATGAGGAAGTATTTGACTGCTGCCTGTTCATCCCTTGCTATTTCCGGCAGCATCTCTACTATCGTAACATTATGATAGTGCGCACCTAAGAAGTCTGCTGTCTCAACACCCACCATACCGCCACCGACTATGAGGACATTCATGCCGGCTTCTTTCTTTCCGTCCAGCACATCAACTGCTTTGACAAATTTGGGGTTGTCTATACCTTTTATATTAGATTCATTGTTGAGTAAAATTTCAGGTTTTCTGTTTTCCTGACTCCGACACTTTGAATTTGTAAATCCGCATAAAATTGGCATTCCTGTTTTAAAAAGTCACTGCCGCTTTGATCAACATACAAATCACCACTTTTATTTTATTATTAGGTATACATAATCCTGCTTAATTAGTATAGTAACCGATTATCATCCACCCGAAAGAATGGCAAGCATCAGTACCTGATCCCCATCATTCAAGACAGACTCCCTAACTGCAGCCTTTTGATTAATAATAAACAGGGCTTTTTCCGCTTCTGGGAATAATTGTGGAAACAACTCCTTTAAGGTATCAAGCAGATCGCCCAAAGTACTGTGGTCAGGCATCTGAACCTGAATACTTTCTTTGCCGGCAAGGTTCTGATAAAATGAATAAAACTTCACAGTTATAACCATTATAATTTCTCCCTTAATTGATGGGCAGTTCAATTATACAGGTCAGCTATTACGTCGTCCATGCCACCTAGTCGTTCAAGCACCTCGCGGTAAGGTTTCCCCGTAGTACGGTCCCATCCGACAGCAGCAAAAAAGTTATCACCCAACTTCTCATTATCAACTGTGCAGTTTGCGGTGGGCCCTTTCTCCAGAGGAGGTTTGCCTACAGAGCGGAGGGGTATATTAAAATCTGATGGTCTCAAGCCCTCTCGAACATTGAAAGCTTGCCGCATATTAAGTACCCTTGCTCCAGCAGCCATAGCCTCTTGCGGCTCAATCCCCGTTACCGCCTCCAGGAGCTTAGGAATCGCTTCTGCCTGTCCCGTAAGAGTGATGAACAAACATAATCCGGCACAGTCAAGCACCTCTGAAAAAACCGTAGCACTATAGTCAGCTTCACCTGTGTTTTCATAATTATATTTGGCCGGATCAGGATTTGACATCTGCACCATGCCCAAGCCGCCTTTAACATGGCGACCTGGTGGGGGATCATACTGGTAGGTTCTAGCATACCCCGGGGCAAGCCTTGGGTCATGCATAGGCAGTTCAATGTTGCGTGCAGTTTGCAGATACTCTGAGCCCTTGCCTAGTTTCTCCGCAGCAATGGTTTGCAGACGCTTCAATATTATCCATTCAATCTAAGTTTGGGGGTGACAATGCTATGATAGTAAAAAAATTTATTGTCGAATAAAGTAAAATATATTAAGCGCAGTCGGTTTTGATGTTGATGACATCCGGGGGATTGATAACAGTTCCAGGACAAGCTCAATGGGACATCAAACTCTCTCAAAACAATCCACAATCTATCAACACGGCCTTACGCAGGATTTACTCACCTTTATCAGTTAGTGGGGAGTGTCTGAAAATGATAAAAGTCAAAGACAATGGCTACAAAAAAGCCTAAAATTTTATCCTCTTACTCGGGGAAGAATTCCTGCACCAACGTCACTATATCTAATTATTCATTTAAACTTGTCCCATTTATCGTCCCTGCAGTGTCAGATACAGTGGAAACGATTTATGCTGTATATATTACCCCTAATCCATCGGTGGAAAAGATTAGTTGCAGCGAGGCGGCACAGTACTTTGGCCTAACTCCAAGGGAACTGGAGATAGCCAAGCTGATAGAAAGAGGGTTTAGCAACCAGGAGATTGCCGATGAGCTCTCTATAAGTATCCATACTGTAAAAGCTCATACAGAAAACATATTCAAAAAAATGAATGTGAACAGCAGAACAGCAGTGATCTATAAGATGAAAGAAATGATGTGTCTTAATAGAGAGTAGAGACTAAACAAGGGCCTATACAGCCCTTATTTTTTCTATGCCCTCTCCAGCATGGTAAGAACTTCTTACCAGCGGTCCGGACGCTATATATTTAAAACCCATCTGATAACCAATCTCTCTGTATCTTTTGAACTGTTCGGGTGTGATATATTCTGCCACCTCTATGTGCTTTCCCGATGGCCTTAAATACTGGCCTATGGTCATCATGTCGCAGTCTATATCCCGAAGGTCCTGCATTACCTCTATGACCTCATCCTCCAATTCACCTAAGCCAACCATGATACCGGACTTGGTAAGTATATTGTCATCCAGCTCTTTAACCCTTTTTAGGAGGTTTAAGGACCGCTGATAATCCGCTCTGGGCCTTACCATGGAGTACAGTCTCGGTACTGTCTCTATATTGTGGTTTATGACATCCGGCCTGGCCATGACCACAGTCTTTATGGATTCTTCATTGCCCATAAAATCTGATACAAGCACCTCCACAGTGAGGCTGGGTATCTTCCTGAGCTCATTTATTGTCTTTGCAAAGTGCTGCGCCCCACCGTCAGGTATATCATCCCTGGTAACACAGGTGACAACTGCATGTCTAAGTCCCAGTTTTCTTGCAGCTTCCGCCACTCTCCTGGGTTCATCCTCATCCAACGGGAGAGGGTGACCCTTATCCACAGCGCAGAATCTGCAACCTCTGGTGCAGATATTCCCCATAATCATAAATGTAGCTGTCCTCTTAGCAAAACATTCTCCTATATTTGGACAGTCTGCACTTTGACAGACGGTATTAAGTGACATGTTGCTCAAAAAAACCTGCATTTTTTCAAGTTCTTCCGATGATACCCTGACCTTGAGCCAATCAGGCTTTTTCATCTTCATTCGCCACCAATCTGCTTAAGGATATCTCCTCAAACCCTATATCAAACACATCTTTAAACCTGCCAATCATTCTCTCTCTTACACTTAATATATCTTCATCTATGCCAAGCTTGTTCAAGGATGTAACTCCAAAATCTGTTATGCCGCAGGGATTTATCAGGTTGAAATATGAAAGGTCTGTATTTACATTAAAGGCCAGGCCATGCCATGTTATCCAGTGCCTTACGGCCACACCTATGGCGCATATCTTCTCGTCGTCCATCCATACGCCGGTGTATTTGGCCTTTCTCCCTGCTTTTATACCATATTCCGCCAAGAGCCTTATGATGACCTCCTCCAGCTTATCCACATAGAGGTGTACATCCTTACCCCATTTAGTAAGGTCAAACACGGGATAGGCCACAATCTGGCCAGGCCCATGAAAGGTGATATTGCCACCCCTCTCCACCTTATAGATCTCAGCCCTTTTCTCAAGTTCCTCCATCGGGATTAAAATATTATCAAAACCCCCGGCACTGCCAATGGTATACACCGGCGGATGCTGGAGGATAATAAGCACCCCATCTGTCTCTCCGCTTTTTACCCTTTCCATGGCGGCAAGCTGAATCTCTTTACCTTTGAGATAGGGTATCAAACCCAGTTTTAAGACCTCTCCTCTCCTCACTTCAATCAGCCCCTTTTAAAAATGCCTCTAGACACAGCACTCTTCAATGTCGCAGAAACATTTAAAACCTTTGGTCCATCAAGGCCCAGGATAACCTTTGTGCCATCTCCATTTTTAACTATTATATCTCTTTCTCCATCAAGGGCAAGCATAAAATCGCCATAATCAATCACGTACTCTCTATCCGGCTCCATCCTCTCATACAGGTCTATACCTATGCTGTCCACAGTCCCAGGCGCATATGGCACCTTTACTGTATATTTTGAACCGAGAATAACATGGGCCCCACAGGGAGAATCAAAATCAACTATATCCAGATATCCTGCAATAGACGAAAGACCAATGAACTCCGGCCTGGCCACAGTGGAAAATACCTCTTTCACCCTTTTGGTATCCCATACTGCCCGGCTGCCTTTAAAAAGCTCGTCTACAATGCCAACATCAATCAGGGCAATATCCTCAAAATCTCCCCTGCATATCCTTAAAAATTTCCTTCTTTGAATCGCATTATCACCTGCATATCCATAGATATAGACTCCTGCTGCTATCCCTGCTGTAGTGGTCTCAATCAAATAGGGAAAGACATTGTTCGTCCCTGTGGATATTGGTAAAATCGGCGTTGCCCTGTTTGATTTAAAAACCAGCCTGTTGGTACCATCCCCACCCATAACAACAATAATGCCAACATCAAGCTCCCCAAAAGCTTCAGCCGCCCTCATAGTGTCAACAGGTTTTCCTGTAAGAGGGATATCTATAACAGAAATATCCATTTCAAGCTTGCCTCTGGCTTTTAACGTATCAGCGGTCTTCTGGCCCATCGAAAAGCTATCAGGCATTACATAGGCCCTCTCTACACCCATGGACTGCAAACTCATGACCAGTCTTTCCAGCATATTCAATTTTTGATTATTATCAAAAGTGGAGGCCATTGTGGTCAGCCTCCGTATATCCCTCCCGGACTCCGGGTTTACAATTATCCCAACACTATTTTTCATCTTTCTTATCTTCCTTAAGCACTTCTTTTACTTCTTTTAATACCCTGTATGGCTTTGTCAAGATCCTTATGGGCATGGAACAGAGAAAACCCGTCAGGTCTTTCTCCAGTTCTTTTGTCATCCTGGTGGGTTTGGTCATAATCCTGTCTATAAAATCACCAGCATAATCCTTAACCAGAGCTTCCCTCTTAAGCTCTATCTCAGTACCGCATTCCTCGCATCTTATGCTCTTTATCACATTGCCTACATATGTTATTGTATGTTCTGTCTCCCTATTGCAGTGGAGGCAGAAAAGCACAGCCTTCATTTGAGTAGACATATAATCACTTCCCTTAGCCCTTATTTATCGGCATACCCAGGACGTCCTCCGCAGCTTCTTTTATGCCCTCCGACAGGGTTGGATGGGCATGGATAGTGTCGGCAATCTCCTCGGCCGTAAACTCCTCTTTTATTGCAAGAGCACCTTCATGAATAATCTCCGTGGCGTCCCTGCCTATTATCTCCATCCCAACTACCTGGTTGTACTTTGCCTCTGCTATTATCTTTACAAGGCCGTCGTTTTCTCCCATGGTCATGGCCCTGCCCAGAGCGGAATACGGGAATGTGCCTATCCTTACCTCGCCGTATTTCTCCCTGGCCTGGCCCTCATTTAAGCCTACCCATGCAACCTCCGGTTCAGTATACAGACAGCTTGGCACCACACTGTAATCTGCTTCTCTTTCTTCACCAGCTATATTGTGTGCCGCTACAATCCCCTGGTATGCAGCAACATGAGCAAGCTGTATACCTCCTGTCACATCACCTACGGCATATATGTTATCCAAACTTGTCCTCATGTGGGAGTCAACCCTTATACCCTTTCTGTCAGTTTCAAGGTTAAGTCTCTCTACCCCGTTTATATTAGCTACCCTGCCCACAGCGACAAGCACTGTATCACATTCTATACTGTTTGTATTCCCATTCTCTGCGTATACTACCTTAGGCCCGGCCTCTATTCTCTCCACCTTGCTGTTAAGGTGTAGATCTATCCTTTTACTCCTCAACGATTTGAGCATTATTTCTACTATGTCCCTGTCAATCATGGGCAACAGCTCAGGAAGCATTTCTATGACGGTTACCCTGCTGCCAAGGGCATTATATATATTGGCAAACTCCAATCCGATTATCCCTGCCCCGATGATGACAATCTTTTCAGGTACATTTTCCAGTTCCAGGGCTTTGTCGCTGGTTATTACACCGGAATTCTCCACACCCGGTATGGGTGGTATAAAGGTCTTGGATCCTGTAGCTATTATGAAGTTATTAGCAGTATACCTCTTATCCACCTGTATGGTATTTTTGTCTATAAATGAGGCCTTGCCATTGATGACATCGATATTATGGGCCTTCATAAGATAGCCCACACCGCCAACAAGCCTCTTTACTACCCTTTCCTTCTTTTTTCGCATCTTATCCGTATCTACCGTATACTGTGCCACTATGCCGAAGTCATCGGCAGCCTTTATGCCATTTATCAGTTCAGAGGCATGGGCATATACCTTGGTGGGTATACAGCCTCTGTTGAGGCATGTGCCCCCCAGTGAGTCCTCTTCCACTATTGCCACTTTTTTGCCAAGTTCAGCCAGCCTTATAGCCGCAGTATAGCCTCCAGGCCCACCGCCTACAACTATTACATCATAGTCCACTATTGAACCCTCCTCTACACAATCATCTGAATGGGATCCTCCAGAATTTCCTTTATTCTCTTTAAGAATCTTGCAGCTACAGCACCATCAATTACACGATGATCAGATGACAGGGTCGCCTCCATGATGGGTCTTATGACTATCTCTCCATTTACTACCACCGGCACCTCCCTAACCATCCCAACAGCTAAAATTGCAACCTCAGGCTGGTTAATTATAGCGGTAAACCTGGTGACATCAAACATGCCAAGATTGGATATGGTAAAGCTGCCTCCTGAGTACTCATCCGGCATAAGTTTACCATTTCGTGCTTTCTCCACAAGAGCACGCTCCTCCCTGGCAATTTCACTCAAACCCTTCTTATCAGCGTCTTTAACCACAGGCACTATAAGACCATCTTCCAGCGCTACCGCCAATCCGATGTTTATTCCTTCTTTCATTACTATGGAGTTTTCCTCCACATAGGCGTTGACTATGGGGAATCCCTTTATTGCCGTAGCTGATGCCTTTATAAGGATTGTATTCAGGCTGATCTTAACATCTTTAAGTTTGCCATTCAATCTTTCTCTGAGCGTGAGGACCTCACTCATATCTATTTCCATTGTAACATAAAAATGGGGTGCCGTGTTCATACTTTTTTGCATCTTATCTGCAATTATGCCCCTCATGCCGGTTAATGGGACTCTGCCTGAAATCTCCTCAGGCTTTGCAGTAATAGCGGGTTTGACTTCTATTTCCTTTAGGTATTTTTCCACATCAGCCCTCTGTATTCTTCCCTTAGGCCCACTTCCAACCACTTCCTTAAGGTCCAATTTATTCTCCTTTGCTATCTTTCTTGCTACCGGTGTAGCCCTTGGCTTATCCGTTTGAACGTGCCTTTCTTCACGTACAGATTCTTTTATACCCTTGAGCTCCGCTCCTTTAACCTCTGCTTTTTCCGTTTCTCTATTTTCACTCTCTAACTGTCCACTCTGACTGGACTTCCCAATCCCACTCAATATCTTTTCTACATCTTCCCCTTCTTCTCCGATAATAGCTATAGGCTCATTTATGGGTACCGTAGCACCCTCCGGAGCCAGTATCTTCAATAGCACTCCGCTATAAGATGATTCCTCCTCTATATTGACCTTATCTGTTTGAATCTCTAAGAGCGGTTCTCCCTGCTCTACCCTGTCCCCTTCTTTTTTTATCCATCTCAGTATTACTCCCTCTGCCATTGTCATGCCCAGTTTTGGCATCAATTCCACATTGGCCATGCTATCACCTCTTATCAAATATTTCTTTTACTCCCTCAATTATGTCCTCTATCTGTGGTACTGCCGCCCTCTCCAGTTCAGGCGCATATGGAATTGGTATATCCTTGCCAGCCAGCCTCTTTATCGGCTCGTCCAGATAGTCAAAGGCGTCGCTCTCTATGAGTTTTGATACAACCTCTGAGCCCCAGCCGTTATTTTTATTATCGTCTTCTACTATTATAGCTTTTCCCGTTTTGGATACAGATTCCACTATAGTCTCCACATCCATTGGCACAAGACTCCTGATATCTATTACCTCGGCATCTATTCCATATTCCTTTAACTTCTCTGCAGCCTCCATTGACCTCGGTACCATGATAGAACCAGCAATAATTGTTATGTCTTTACCTTCTCTTTTTACTGCCGCCTTTCCGATAGGCACTGTATAGTCGCCTTCAGGCACATCCCCCTTTGTCCAGTATAAGAGCTTATGCTCAAAGAATATTACGGGGTTATCATCCCTGACAGCAGCCTTCAGCATACCTTTGACATCATAAGGTGTAGCCGGCATAACCACCTTGAGCCCCGGGATATGGGCAAACAATGCAGGTAGGCTCTGCGAATGCTGTGCCGCAGCTCCTGTGCCGCAGCCCATGGGCGCTCTTATCACCATAGGTACCTTAAGCTGACCACCGGTCATATACCTGAGCTTTGCGGCCTGATTTACTATCCATTCCATGGCATCCATCATAAAATCAGAAAACATTATCTCTACAATGGGCCTCATACCGACAAGGGCGCATCCTACCCCTGCACCAACTATGCTGGCCTCGGATATCGGTGTATCCAATAGTTTATCCTTATACTTAGGGTACATGCCCTTGGTGACACCAAAAGCACCTCCATATATCCCTATATCCTCTCCCATCATAAACACATTCTCATCCCGGTCAAACTCTTCTCTCAATGCCTCAGCCAACGCATCTATATATGTCTTTTCACTCATATCATTCCCTCCCTATGCATAAACGTACTCTGTTATGTCTTCAACCCTGGCTTTTGGACTGTTTACTGCAAATTCATAGGCCTCTTCAATCTCTTCGTCCACCTGTTCATCTATCTTCTTTAGCTCATCCTCTGTAGCTATATTTCTATCCATGAGCTGCGATGCAAAAAGCTTGATAGGGTCTCTCTCTTTCCACTCCTGTTCCTCTTCTCTTGTCCTGTAGGCTCTCGGGTCGCTCTTTGAATGACCCATCCATCTGTATGTCTTGCTCTCTATGAGGGTAGCCCCTTCTCCTCTTCTGGCCCTGCCCACAGCTTCTTTCACCGTCTCATATACAGCCAGTACGTCATTGCCGTCAACTATCACTCCTGGTATATTATAGGCCTGGCCCCTTACAGCAATATCCTCAACAGCCGTTGAATTTTTCACGGGATTGGACATGCCATAGAGGTTATTTTCGCATAGATACACTATGGGCAATTTCCATATCCCGGCCATATTTAGTGACTCATGGAAAGCACCCTCATTGCCCGCTCCATCTCCAAAGAAGCATATTGTAACCTTTCCATCACCTCTTCTCTTCGACGCCAGAGCCGCACCTGTGGCTATGGGTATGCCTCCTGCCACAACCCCATTGGCACCAAGGTTTCCAGTAGATACATCTACTATATGCATTGACCCTCCTCTGCCTTTGCAATACCCGGTCTCTCTCCCCAAGAGCTCAGCCATCATCCTCTTCATCTCTGCACCTTTTGCGATGCAGTGCCCATGCCCTCTGTGCGTGCTTGTGATGTAGTCATCCCTGTTGAGTGCGGCACAGGCGCCTACCGCAGTTGCCTCCTCACCAATATACAGGTGGCATGTACCCCATATCATGTTTTTCTTAAAAAGCTCATCCACCTTGAGTTCAAATTTCCTTATTTCCACCATCTTTTGGTACATCCACAGCATTTTTTCCTTTGAAAGTTCCATCTTTTACAACCTCCTTTATAGTGTTACCTATATTACCTCTTTGTATCGCCCTCTTCAGGTACTATACAAATAAGCTCTAATGTTTCCTCTCCCGTATTTGTGAACTGATGAGTCTTATTAGAGGGAACATATGCAAATGACCCTTCTTTTATACATAATCTGTATCATCAATATGAAGTCTCCCCTTTCCTTTTACTACATAGTTGATGTGCGGCCATATTCCCTACTATCATCTCTTTCACCCCTCATCTCATTTCACCATCCATTTCACAAATTTGTGTGCATTCAAATTCCCTTATTCCAATCATCTTTTGATACATCCGCACCATTTTTCCCTTAAAAGTCACAAATACATCCCGTCCATAAGACAATAACGCATATTTCATGCCATATCGCTTAAAACCTGAGTGGGAGCAAACATGCCCCCACCTTTTGTACCGCAAATCTATCCAATAAGCTGATCCTGCAACTTTCTCAACTGGGTTATTATAGATTGGTCATCAAGCTCAACGTCCTCATATGTTATTACCTCCCCCTCCTTAATATCCCTTAACACCATCGTCTTTTTGTTTACCAGGCCTATCGGCAGAGCATTCATCTCTTTTGCCTTCTCATGGGTTTCTATCATTCCATATATTGTATACATGCCAATCCCGTCCAAGTACTCTCCAGCCTTTAAATCTCTTTTTGCCACTGCTACCGTATCAGAATATGGTTTTCCAGCAGGTGCTATTGTAGGCTCATGATATACGCAGGCCCTCACTGCAGAAATCGGAGTCTCAATGCTTGTCAGATGATACGGCCTGTATAGAAGGTAGTTTGGCCCGTCACCCATCTTCAGATACTTAAGTTCGTCATTTATAGCCTTCAGCGGAGCCCTTACTATAACAAACACGCCGGGAGCCACACCGTTTACATATTCAACCACATGGTAGTTATTTAATACTCCACCTTCTTCTTTCAGTCTTAATACCTCTGTAAGATTATCCCAGTTGCCCGATGCCCCGTGCATACCAGGTATGTCAGGCAGAAAACCAGTAGCGTTGGACACGGCCGTCATTTCAACCATTGTCTTTGTGCCATCCACAAAGGATGCAAGCATCTTCGGATTTGCACCCTCTATCTTTGCCCTTTCTACCTGAGAATCCGGGGTTGCGTGCCTGTTTACGGGATTGTTTTTACCCTTGCCAACCACGAGGACCTCAAAACCAAGTCCATCAACAAAGTCGTACAGTTCTTTTACAGCTCCCGGTTCATCGCCTGCAGATACCGTATAGACAACACCTGCGCTGTCTGCCATTTTCTTTAGAAGAGGCCCTACGGTGACGTCAGTCTCTACATTCAACATTACAATGTGTTTTCTGTTCATAATGGAGTCATAGGCCAGGCGTGCCCCCACCTCAGGTACACCAGTGGCGTCTATGACAACATCAACGGCAGGTGTCCCCGTTACGATTGTGCTGTCGGCAGTTGCCACATAATAGCCACTCTCTATTGCCTCCTGCGCCTCTTTAACACTCTCAACAACTTTAATATCTTCATCCTTCACTCCTGCCAGCCTGTAGGCATTTATCACATTTTCCAGTGCAATATCAGATACCAGGCAAGCCCGTATACCCTTCATCAAAAACATCTGGCTTACCATTCCCCTGCCCATCTGTCCGGCGCCAACCAGGCCTATTTTAATGTACTTTCCTTCTTCTTCCATTTTCCTTAAGTGATAATTCAGGTTTAACAATTTATATCCTCTCCTTGTCATATATTTTTATCCGGCTTCCCACCTTAATATCAGGTATTTCTCCATCAACCCTGACATCACCCGGCAGGAGTCCGGTGTTGTTATCGAATTTTAAACAGCAGTGCCCAAGTAAAGCAAGATTTTTATTAACCTCGTCTCCAACATCCAAAATCACATAATCACACTCATCAATCCTTAAGATGTCCCCTGGCCTGACCTCGGCATTTAACTCTTCCTTAGTGTGCAAAACAGATATCTCTGCCAGTTCTTTGGGGGCATCTTCATTAAAGATTATCAATATATTGGCTTCCTTTAATTCACTTACCTGTTCCCCAACTGCAGTTACTGTAGTCAGATACTTTACCATCTTGCCCCTCCTATAAAATATTTTGGGAGAGCGTTTTCGCTCCCCCTCATGTGCTATCTAAAACAGACCAAAACTGAATGCATATGCAATGAGAACAGCAATCGGACCTGTAAACTGCCTTGAAATCAAAACGGCACTGACACCTATGCTGGTGGTCTCCGGTTTGGCTTCACCAAGAGATAAACCTACAGGTACAAAGTCGCAACCAACCTGAGGGTCAATGGCAAACAGGGCAGGCAGTGCAAACTGCGGTGGTATATGGCCTCTACCTATCTCTACACCAACCAGCACCCCTATAACCTGGGCTATGACTGCCCCAGGCCCAAGCAACGGCGACAGTAAAGGAAATGCACATATCACAGAAATTACAAGCAGCCCGACCAGCGTACCGGCAAGAGGTGCTATAAGGTTTGCCAGTGCGTTGCCGACGCCTGTGGCCGTGATTATACCTATTATTGTAGCAACAAAAGCCATAAACGGTATTATATTTCTTATCAACTGATCTATGGTCTGCCTTCCCGCCTGGTACAGGGTACCAACAAAGCCGCCCATGGTTCTGCCGAACTTCTCAATTATATTTCCCTGGGGTACTTGATTTGCCGGCCTGGCCTGTGATGTGGCTGCCTCGAAAACAGACTTTTCTGATTTTCCCTCTCCAGCTACCTCTTCAGGGGTTTCATCCACAGATATAATATTTTCCTCTTTGACACCGGATACATATACATCCTCCTTAATGTATTCAGCAAGAGGTCCTACCTGTCCTACAGGCGTGAGATTAACTGTTGGAATCCTTTTCTTTGGGTATACTCCACACCTGGCAGTCCCCCCGCAGTCTATCACCACACAGCATATTTCGTTTTCTGGAACAGCACCCTTAAAACCATCTACTGCAGTGCCACCTGTCAGTTCTGCAATTTTCTTTGCAACAGGGTGTATCCCACCACCTGTAACAGATACAATCCTATCCTTGCCAACGGACGGCATTATAACAAGGGGGCCGCCCCATCCTCCATTCCCCTTTTCAATACGGACTGCTCTATACACAATTCTCCTCCTCTCTATATTTCAATCCCTTGCTGTCTCATCATCCTCAAAGTAAGTCTTTCTGTCACAACACCACGTATGAATATTACTATTATGCCTACTATAAAGTATCTTACGGCCAGGCCACCTATAGAAAGCCCCAGTTGCTGTATCCCCTGGGCGATTCCCATGTAGACAAAGAGCTCAGCAGGATTGGCATGGGGAAACAGACCGGTTATAGGGTGACAGAAAGAAACTGCAGCATCATAGAATGCAGGCTTGTACTTTTCAGGTAGGAACCTTCCAAAGGTATAAGCCATGGGGTTGGTTAAAAAGAACATGGCCATAATAGGCATTACTGTATACCTCAATATGGTATATCTGCCGGCAGCCTCTCCCCACCTGTTAACCCTTTCCTCACCAACAAACTTGACCAGGGCATTGACAGCAGTCATCAGGGTTACCAGGGTCGGAACTATCCCACTTAAAAATCCAACAAATGTCTTTCCACCTTCCTGAAATACACCAATAAAACCCTGTGCAAAATTTGCCAACACATCCATTAAAAACCCTCCCTTATAATAAAATTAGCCGGGGTAAAATTATCCCGGCCCGTGGCCCTACACTGTATTCTGTCTTTTCCTTGCAGTCTTTTCTTTTTTCTCGATAGTAATTATGAAGTCATCATTCTTCCCCTCTACCACCACCTTTTTATAATCGAAAAGCTGATATATTTTACTCCCTGGAGTCAACCTGGGTAATTTCTCCATAAGCACATTCTCCTTTATTGAGAGATAAACTGGATAGCGCTTTTTCAAAGGCCCTGCCAACAGCCCCCTTTAATCCGTCTTTACACTCCTCATCAAAAATATTTTTGCCAATCAAGGATTCAAACTTTTTGAACCTGGCCATTACTGTAATTCCATTTAATAACCTGCAATCAGAAATATTAAATTTCTCGTCTATCGACATTACCAGTATTGCTCCCTTTGAGAGATAGCCCCTCTGGGCTCCGATAAGGAGTCTACCTTGTTTAGCCAGTTCCATACTTGTCCTCTGATAGTCTTTAATCTGAAAATACGTTAGAATAGACTGTATAAGCCATACAACTCCTATGACCAAAAGCAATTTAATCCACATCAGGATACCCCCTTTATTAATTCCCCGGCTGTCAAATTATCTGTAACAATAATATCTATATATCCACCCTTCAATGCCCCTAAAATTGACAGTACCTTTTCCTTTCCACCTGCCACGCCCACCACTGTATTAATATCCTTCAGTATATGAAGTGGTATCCCAATAACCCTGTCATTTATATCCACATCGCACGGATTCCCATCTCTATCAAAGAACCTTGAGCAGAGGTCCCCTATTGCTCCTGCTTCCTTTAAAAGTTTTATTTCACTCTCGCCAAAATACCCACTGGCAAGCATTGTCGAAGATTCTATAGGCGCACCAATTCCCACAACAGCTATATCCGCATTAGCTGCTGTGTCCAGCACTCTTTTAACGTTAGTATCTGACAGAATACTTTTCTTGACATCCATCCTATCCACGAAAGCCGGCGCATGGAGGAGCTGCCATTTGCCCCCAAATGCTTTTGCAAACTCTGTTGTAATATTATTGCTATGCACATCATAGTTCACCTGACCTATCCCTCCAACCATAGGCACAAAAAGTGCATCAGGCGTATATTTCTGCTTTATAAATGGTGGAATTGATGCAAGCGTTGTCCCCCATGACAGGCCAACGATATCTTTATTCTTTATTATCCGCATCAGGAGTGCTGCTGCTGCTTTGCCCAGCTCTCTTTTCAATATGCCCTGTTCTTCATTTTGATATTCTATAACAATTGCCTCTTTTAAACCAAAGCGTTTTTCAAGCGCTTCTTCCAGATTAGAATAGCCATAACTGCTATTTATCTTAATCTCAACGATCCCCTCTTCTCTTGCTTTTTTTAGCAACCTGGAAACCGCTGGCCTTGATATATTTAACTTCTTAGAAATCTCATCCTGCGTAAGATTATCGCCATAATAAAGTGTAGATATTTTAATAAGTAGTCTGAGGTTGTCCTCCAAAAACAACCATCCCCTTTTGAACATTTGTTCAGTATGATTTCATTTGTTAAGTAAATTATAGTATGATATAATTTATTTGTCAACATAGAGTTTTAAAAAAATTTTTATAATATGTTAATTATTTAACGTGGTCTTTTTTGTGGAAAAATATCTTTAAGACCATTATAAAACCTTTTGAAAAAGTAATTGGCATGATTATTGCTAAGAAAAGAGAGGGGATGATTATGGAACAAAAACTTTTAGAACTCATTAAAAATGAAGACAAGAAAAACCCTATGACCGATGAAGAACTGTCAGCAAAGTTAAAAATGAGGAGGGACGAGGTAACAGAGTTAAGATTAAAATTAAACATTCCAGACTCAAGAGAAAGAAGAAAGCCATATATCCTTACTGAAATGAGAAAGATTATAAATCAAAACCCTTCAGTATCCGACAGGGAATTAACAAGGATTCTAAATGTAGAAGGTTACAACGTTTCCCGTACAGCAGTGACAAAACTGCGGTCATTAATAGATTCAGAGGAAACGGTTAAACCCGAAAAAACAGCATCTCCAAATTTAGATCCTTTTTCATCAATAATCGGATATGATGGCAGTTTGAAAATGCAGGTGCAGCAGGCAAGGGCTGCTGTTATGTACCCGCCGCACGGGCTTCATACATTGATAGTAGGGCCAACAGGTGTAGGTAAAAGCCATCTGGCCGAAGCTATGTACAGATTTGCCTTAGAATCAGGCAAGTTTCAAAAAAATGCGCCCTTTATAGTATTCAATTGTGCCGACTATGCAGACAATCCACAGCTGTTACTATCACAGCTCTTTGGACATGTGAAGGGTGCTTTTACTGGTGCAGACACAAACAAGGATGGGCTTATAGAACGAGCTAACGGCGGCATATTATTTCTCGATGAGGTGCACAGGCTTCCACCCGAAGGTCAGGAAATATTGTTTTCTATATTGGATTACGGCAGATATCGCCGATTAGGTGAGGTTGATAATTTAAGGAGTGTTGACGTGCTTATAATAGCAGCCACGACGCAGGATATAGAGTCTTCCCTTCTTCTTACATTCAGAAGAAGGATACCAATGGTAATAGAGATGCCCCCACTGGATGTAAGGCCAATATCAGAGAGACTGCAGATTATAAAAAGTTTCCTGGCCAAGGAGGCCACAAGGATTGGTAAAACCCTCAAACTCAAACCGGAACCTTTAACAGCCATGCTCCTTTATGACTGTCCCGGTAACATAGGACAGCTTAGGAGCGATATACAGGTTGCCTGCGCCAAGGCCTTCATAGCGAACCTGAACTCAAAACACGGTGATATAACCATAGGGCTTGAGGACCTTCCGGCACATGTGAGAAAGGGTATGCTCAAAAAGCGCATTAAGGAAGATCAGATAGGCATCCTAAACCACGAACTGAAGTTTACGCCAAAAGACGAGGTGATAGACAAACTTCCTAAGGAAGAGGAGTATACACTCCCCGATGACATATACCTTTATATTGAGGACAGATATGCCGAATTGAGCAACAAAGGCTTGGAACAAAACGATATTAACGAGATAATATCGGGCGAGCTTCAGGTAAGATTTCAAAACTTTTCTAACAGCTTTTCCAGAGGGTATGCAATAAACAAACAGGACCTCGCCCAAATGGTTGGCGAAAAAATGGTCCATACAGTGGAAGAGATGTTAAAGGTAGCTGACGCTATGGGATACAAATACAAGGAGGGGCTTATCTATTGTCTTGCAATACACCTTGCGGCAACTGTATCCCGGATAAAAGCTGGCAAGACCATAGTAAACCCTCAGATGGAAAAGATAAAAAAAGAGTTTGAAAAGGAACTGGCAATATCAGAGGAAATGAGCAAGATAATTGAAAAAGAATATGAAATTCATGTGCCTCTTGAAGAGATTGGATATATAGCCCTTTACCTGAAGATGATGTCAAAGAATGACAGCTATGAAGAGCCATCCATAGCAGTAATAATTGTCACACACGGGCATGTAGCCAAAGCCATGGCCGACGTTGCTAACGGACTCATGGGTGTAAACCATGCTGTAGGCATAGACATGCCTCTCGACAGATCTCCTGAAGAAGCCTTGGAAGAAACATTAGCCGCAGTAAAACGCATGGATGAGGGCAAGGGAGCTTTGCTTCTTGTGGACATGGGTTCTCTCGTAACCTTTGGCGAGATAATTATGCAGAGGGCAGGAATCCCTACCCGGACTATAGACCGTGTTGATACTGTGATGGCTATAGAAGCTGTCCGTAAGTCTCTCCTTCCTGATATTACACTGGAAGACCTGGCCGAGTCATTGTCAGAGCCAAAACACAGCACAAGGTACGCAAAATCCGACCCCTTTATTGTAAAGGATAAAGCCATTGTAACCCTGTGTCTTACAGGTGAGGGCAGCGCCCAAACCATAGAGAGGTTTATATGCAGCTCTATCCCGGATATAAGGGATCATTATGAGGTTATACCCCTCGGTTTAACAAAGGAAGGTAATATCGGCAAAATAATAGGAGACCTTCAAAGGCAGTATGAAATTAAAGCTATTATAGGAACTATTTCTCCTGGGGAGGATTACAATATTCCTTTTATATCATTGGAAGAAATAATCAATGGGAATGGCATAAAATACTTGAAGAAAATATTAGGCATAAAGTCCCAAGATAATCCACTATCTGATTTAATAAAAAAAGAACTGATTACTATCGCCAATGAAGAAACAACAAAAGCATCAATAGTAGATGAAATGGTGGATATGCTGAAAAAACACGGATACGTAAACAATGACTTCTTACTTGATGTTTACAAACGGGAACTGATGGGCGCTACCTGCATGGAGGAGGGATGTGCCATACCTCACGGCTTACCTCAGAATGTAATTAAACCATGTATTTCCGTATGCGTCTTGAAAAAACCTGTAAAGTGGCTGGAAGGCAATGAGGTCAAAGTGGTTTTCCTTCTAGCGCTGAAAGAGGATAATCAAGAAGCTTTTGCAGCTTTATATAAAAAAATAAGATCCAAGGGTTTTATTGATAGAATATTCACGGCTGATAATGTAGAAACTATAAGGGAGGTAATCATTGATGATTAAAGACTTCATTAGAGAGGACCTTATACTAAATCCACTGGTTGCGAATAGCTCCGATGAGGCATTGAAGATAATCTCTGATTTGCTATACAGTAAAAAATATGTAAAAGATAGTTTTTATACGGCCTTGATTGAAAGAGAAAAACATTTCCCTACTGGCCTTTTGATCGACGGCATTAATGTGGCAATCCCTCATACAGATTGCGTCCATGTAATAAATCCATGCATAGGTGTAGGTGTATTGCAAAAACCTATTAATTTCAAAAACATGGGCAATCCAACTGAGGATGTGGCAGTGGATATAATCTTTGTCCTTGCACTCAACGAGCCCCATGGGCAAATAGAACTGCTGCGGCAGTTGATGACTCTATTTCAAGACAGGGAACTTCTTGAATCAATAAAGTCCGCAAAAAACTCCACAGAGACATATAACGTCATTACCTCATTTGAATCTGTCATTTGACTGTGTTGCACAAAATATGTAATCTGTGGCATGAAACTTGCTTGTAATTCTTGCAGGAGGTGAGTAAATGAATACAAAAAGAATAATTGTAGCATGCGGTACAGGCATAGCTACATCAACCGTTGTTGCCACCAAGATTGAGGAGGCAGCAAAGGCAAACGGTATCAGTGTCGATATAAGACAGTGCAAGGTAACTGAACTGGACAGCATGGCCGGTGATGCAGACCTTATAGTCACCACAACAATTACACAAAAGAAGTACCCGGTACCTGTTATAAATGGCCTGGCCTTCATAACCGGCATAGGTGCAGATAAGGTACTTGACGAGATAATACAAAAATTAAAAGGTTAAGGGGGATAGAACATGAGTGTAATCAATTTTATTCTAAGCCTCGGGGCAAGCGTTATGCTCCCAATAATAATCTTTATATTAGGGCTTGTATTTGGTCAAAAACCAGGAAAGGCATTTAGATCTGCCCTGACTATAGGTATTGGTTTCATCGGCATCAACCTTGTTATAGGACTTTTAACAGGTAACTTAGGCCCTGCAGCTCAGGAAATGGTCCAGCGTATGGGCATAAAGCTTGATGTCATTGACGTTGGTTGGCCCGCTGCTTCTGCAATAGCCTTTGCTTCTCGTATAGGTGCCCTTATAATTCCTATAGGTCTACTTGTAAACATTATTATGCTTGTCACTAAAACCACCAAAACTGTGGACGTAGACTTTTGGAACTACTGGCATTTCGCTTTCACAGGCGCCTTAATTGTAGCTGCCACCGGCAACATGACCCTGGGTATAATCGGAGCCATTATAAATGTTATCATTGTCTTAAAAATAGCAGACTGGACAGCTCCACTTATCCAGGACTTCTATCAGCTTCCGGGTATTTCACTGCCTCATGGTTTTTCAGCGGCCTATGTACCCATCGCCATCCCATTAAATAAATTGATAGATCATATACCAGGCCTAAACAAGCTGGATGCCAGCACAGAAAATATAGAAAAGCGCTTTGGTATATTCGGCGAACCCATGGTCATAGGGCTCATTCTTGGTATCATAATAGGTTTTGCCGCAGGCTACAGCATTCAGCAGGTGTTGCAGCTTGGTATGTCTATGGCAGGAGTTATGTTCCTGATGCCAAGAATGGTAAAAATCCTGATGGAGGGCCTCATACCTCTTTCAGAGTCTGCAAGGGAATTCATGCAGAAAAGATTTGCTGGCAGAGAATTCTACATTGGATTGGACTCTGCAGTATCTATAGGTCACCCTGCAGCCATATCCACTGCCCTAATCCTTGTACCTGTTACAATACTCCTGGCCTTAATAATACCGGGCAACAGGGTATTGCCTTTTGGCGACTTAGCTACTATACCATTCATGGTAGCAATGATCGCACCGGTAACCAAGGGAAATGTTGTAAGATCAGTTTTAATCGGCAGTGTGGTCATTGGTGTAGGCCTTTTAATAGCAACCAATGTCGCCCCTCTTCACACAACTGCAGCTATAGATGCGGCCTTTAAGTTCCCAGCAGGTGCGACCACGATTTCCAGCATTTGTGACGGTGCCAATCCGCTTACGTGGATAATCCTTCAGGTTATGAAGATATTTGGTTAAATAAATGAATAAAGGGCGGTACAAACCGCCCTTTATTCATTTATGAAATACATTTTAATTGACCTCCCGACTTTGATTATTTGAACAAATTTCACCTTTATATCTCATTAGCTTCATACCATTTAGTGCCACTATTATCACACTCATCTCATAGAAGAACATCCCCAGAATCATTAATACCTCTCCCATGATTACTTCAACAAGCAGAGCCATGACATTCGTGTCAAGTATTTGTCAAAATTGATATTGTCTTTTATTAAGCCTCTATCGTATCTATTAAAGATTTTAAAAACTTTACCTAAAAATATCCATAATTATCTAAATAATGTTATAAACGACTTAAATAAAGTTCTAACATCGTATTGGTATTGCTTTATAGGTTCAACTTGTTTATCTATCCCAAAAAGTTTATATACTGCAATTCTTGCAGATCTGACTGAATATTCTTCTGTAAATACTACATCTTCAGGTATCTCGCAGAACTGACCAATAAATGCTAAGTTTGTCGAACCTTCCGGTACAACTTGAGGCCTATCCCCTATCGACCTCGGCATAAATTGTGCTGTAATAAATGGCATCATACAGGGAATACAATTTGCAGATTTTATTATATCATCCATATCCTTCTCAAACTTGAGATGATGTAAAAGTTCAATTAATATCTCTTCTCCTGTACATTCAGACATCTTCTTTTTGACATAGTCACCTATATTATCACAATGTAACCCATAACCCCAAAATACTTTAATATTATCAGGTTGGTTTCTAAAATGTGGTTGATGTGCTAAAACAATTGACATCAACCAGCTTGAATCTTTAAATGTTACAAGTGCTCCTGTACCTGCCTTATTGCGCGAGAATTTTTCCATTAAATCAAAGAATTTTGAATCATGGCATGTTACCGTAAATGACTCCCATTTCGATCCATCTATATGATCGTCAAATGAAGAGGGATTCCCTAAACCAGGTCTCTTTTTGGATATTTTATCCCATAGATTCCAAGATGCGCCCTTGCTGTTTAAAGTGGGGGCTTTTGTCATTGAACCTAGACTATACCCTTCTGTCATTGAACCATTTGTAACAATTACAATGTCACTTTCATTTAACTCAATTATTTTTTCAACGCCTTCCTCCTTGTAGTGTATCTTAGTTACGGTAATTTCCTTAGAATCTTTAAAATCTAGATCTGTTATAGTACATTTCATCTTGAAATCAACATTGTAATTATCTAAATATCTTTTTATGGGAAGTATTATTGAATCGTATTGATTATAAGGGGTTCTTGTTACACCCTCCAGAGTATGAATTCTCGGAAATTCATGCATAAATCTTATCATATATCTTCTCAACTCTGCTAAGCTATGCCAAGGTTGAAATGCAAAAGTTGTAGCCCACATATACCAGAAGTTTGTTTCGAAAAAATGAGGTCCAAACCAATCATTAATTTTTAACTTATCTAACTTTTCTTCTGATGTTGCAATAAGTTTTGCCAAAGCAATTCTGTCATCATTGTCAAATCCCATTGACATTACATCGACGACTTCACCGTTCTTATTTACAAGTCTTGCATTAGAGTGTGTGGGGTGTGCAGTATCAAATTCAATTATTTCTTCTCTTACCGATTTATCCGGATTGTCTATTGATGGTATCGACATTAATAGTTCCCAAGTGTTCTCGTAGGTCTCGTCATTTAACATTCTTCCGCCTCTGATAACATATCCTTTCTCAGGATCGCCAGCACCATCATTACTTCCACCTAACACATTCGCCTCTTCAAAAATATGAATGTTTTTTCCTGGAAAATTGCAATCTCTAACCAGATAACATGCCCCTGCAAGTGATGCTATTCCACCACCCACAAAATAAACCTGTCTGCTTCTATATTCTTCTCTCATTTTAATCAGCCTCCTTAAATATTTACATATTGTTTTTATAAAATAAGTATAGTCCCGTAACGTCATTATTAAAATAAACAAAAACCAGAGGCTGTAAAAATTTCTATCGTTTATTTTAATTTGTATATATTCTTCCAAATTTATTAAAGCATTAAAGACAAATTAAAATAATTATTAAATTACTGGCTATCATCTTCATTTTCATATTTTTGTAATGCTTTAATAAAATTGCCTTCAATAAGTTCACTTAAATCTTCAATAATAATTTTAGGGTCTTCCTTCATACCATTTTTCATCCATTGGATGATTAATCCAATAAACGCAAGCGTATAAAAATTAGCAATAAATTTCTTATGTTCTTCCTTTACCTTCATATTATTTGAAAGTTCATATACAACACCTAAAACAAGATCATATGTAACAGAATAAAGATAATTATCCAAATGCTCCCTTCCTAATGAATTTAAAGTATTCATGCAAAAAGATTTATTATCCTCAATATATTTAAAAACATGATAAAATCCTTCTGTCCAGTGCTTATAGCTTTTATATTGGGCAATTTTTTCAACGGCTTCTTTTTCGTAAATCCAACCAAGTAAATCGTAAATATCATGAAAGTGATAATAAAAGGTTTGTCTGTTAAGCCCACATTCATCCACAATGTTCTGAATTGAAATTTTATTTAACGGCTTACTTCTCATTAATTCTTTTAGTGCATCTCCAAGAACTTTTTTTGTTATTTGCGAGCTTGACACACAACTCACCCTTTCTTTAATCTATAAGTAGATTAACCCACTCATTACATGTATTATTTTCACGAGACAGGCATATATCCAACTGCACTACTACCCTTCCAAAATAACAATAGTCGCTTTCAAGCAAAAGGTCACTGAGTTAACCTTCAAAAACAGTGCTGGCTTTTATATTTTTTCCTCCTACTGCTTTTTTTGCCTGGCTCTTCTATTGAACTAAACCGCCCAATTAATAACTCCGTCAAACTTTCAGTGTCCAGGCTTCTATCACTAATTTTCAGTTTACCTCTCTATGCCTCCAGCGTGTTCCTTAAAGCGGTTGGTTAAATATACCCAGTTGCTTTAAATCTTTACTGCAAAGATTATGGAAATTTACAAACGGAAGACTAAAGTGACCAGGCCTATACCACTATATTTTCATTTTCTCCATTACGGAAATCAACAAATATAAAGCAATCAGCACCACCCGTCTAACGAGTGGTTTGTTCTGGGACTATAAGCCTCTGTTACCGGCCAGTGCCTAAAGGTGCTGGCTTTCACTTTGTTCAAGCCACTATACCTTTGCCTCTTTTGCCACCCCTAAAAGGACGAACGTATTACCGGCTACCCATTAAATGGGTCCTCATATTCTTTTACACCTAATTTATCCAACATGATGTCATATTTCTCCTGCTCTTGTATATACTTTCTGAGAGTTGCCTCATTAAGCCCTACCGTGCTTACCTAATATCCTTCTGCCCAAAAATGTCTGTTCCCAAATTTGTACTTCAAGTTTGCATGTTTGTCAAATATCATCAATGCACTCTTCCCTTTTAAGTATCCCATAAAGCTAGACACACTAATTTTGGGTGGTACGCTCACCAGCAGGTGTACATGATCCGGCATTAAATGTCCTTCTATAATTTTCACTCCTTTATATTGACATAATTCTTTTAATATATCCCTTATACTTTCTTTGTATTGATTATATATTATTTTTCGTCTATACTCAGGAGTGAACACAATGTGGTATTTGCACATCCATTTTGTGCCTGCCATTTCATCTCGTTTATTAGCCATTAAATCACCTTTCCTTTTGTTATATATAGTAGCTTGAACAACTCTATTATAACGGAAAGGTGATTTTTTGTATAACTTCTGTCGCACACCCGCATAGCGGGTGGTTTTTTGTTTCGCTTGCTATGCGAGCTCAACAGGCTAAAGCCCATAATAAAAAAGGTACAGCGATCGCTGTACCTTATTTTTATTTAACCATCATTTATAGGCTTATTGGCTGGAATTTTGCCCCTAATAACGTTAAATTAAAGAACTCCTTGGCATTTTCCTCTACGTATATAAGCTTAATAATAGCATCTTCTGCGTTCTCCCCCACAGTAACTACACCGTGACTCTTTAACAAGCAACAATCGTATCCTTGTAAAGCTTTTACTACATTATCTGCCAGTTCCTCTGTTCCCGGTTTTGCATAATCTGCTACAGGAATTGTTATTGCTCCATAGTGCACAGCCTCTCTACTGACCGGTGGGATCTCCATGCCGGCAATTGCAAATGTTGTGGCATAGAGGGAATGAGAATGGCAAATAGCATATACATCGTCCCTCTTCTGATAGATTTTAACATGCATCAAATATTCAACTGAAGGCTTGTATGGTGATGAAAGAATTTTCCCATTTTGATCTAATACCGAAATCATTTCTGGTAAAAGATTCCTTCTTGCAATTCCAGAAGGAGTAATGTAAATGTATCCGCTATATTTATCACGCACACTAAAATTGCCAGATTTATACTTGATCAACCCCTGCCTTTCTGCCTCTTGTGCCATTTCCACTACTTCTGCTCTGATATCCATTTTAAAATTTACCCCCTTTATATATTAAAAAATTATTAATAATCTTTAAATATCAAGGGTTTATGAACCTATTTGCGAAGTACATAAGATGTTTTTAACACATTGCTCAAAAATTACATCAAAATTATCTTGATTCATTAATCCAACATATGCCGTTGGTATAACTAATACTTGGGATTTTAACTTGGTGCTAATCGGGCTTGGGCTTATCACTATAGAAGAAGCCGAATCCCAGTTGTTTACATCAAAATAATTTATTTCCAAAATGTCTGCGCTAAAAATATTTAATTTTTCTAAACTATTATTTACTAAGTTTATTATTCTGGTATTATTGACATTGCACGAAGTCTGCAGCACAAGTACCCTAATCTTATCCAATGGTATAACCCCCGTCCACCGGTAACACAACGCCAGTTATAAAAGATGCTTTATCCGATGCCAAAAAAAGCACTGCTTCAGCTATTTCTTCTGGTAATGCATATCTTTTTAAAGGTATCTTATCCATACGCTCTTGTTCTTGCTGCAATAGACCTTGAACATCAAACCTACTTCTAACTCTTTCTGTCAGCGTAGGTCCCGGTGCCACCGCATTTACACGTATACCGTATTTTGCTAAATCCAATGCCAATATTTTGGTCATAGTATGGACACCAGATTTTGTTATCGTATATTGCATTTTATCGCTCTTAATTTGAAGCGCACTGGAAGATCCAATATTAACTACCGAACCTTTGATAGAATTCTCTCTCATATATTGGGTAAAAATTTTTGTACAATGAAACACGCTCAAAAGATTAGTCTTGATTGACATGTCCCACATTTCTTCTGTGATTTCTTCCCATTGAGTTTTATTTGTAAATCCGCCTGCATTATTAACCAAAATTTCAGGAGTGCCTATATCAGTTACAATATTGTGGCTGATATTCTCAATATCTTTATAATCACTTATATCGCAAAGATATCCGCAAACCCTCCCCTTTGTTTCGTCTTTTATTTTCTTAACTGCGGCATCCAACTTTTCAGCGTTTCTGGCTATTACAACGACGCTGGCATTCTCTTCTGCAAATTTTTTAGCTATTGCAAAACCTATACCACTACTTCCACCTGTCACAATCACATTTTTGCCATCAAACATATTCAACTCCAATCACCGCCGTATAAAAATATTTTTAATAAAATAAATTTACTTTTCCTCCAGCAGTTCATTCAATTGATTCATAATACTTACTGGTATCGGGATACCATCTTTTAGACGAATCTCTTTTGTCATGTGTTCTATCTCTCCTGGTAATAGGACAGCCCCTGTTTCTTCAGCAGTTGGGCAAGATTT
Organism: Calorimonas adulescens; assembly: GCF_008274215.1. Classification (NCBI taxonomy): domain Bacteria; kingdom Bacillati; phylum Bacillota; class Clostridia; order Thermoanaerobacterales; family Thermoanaerobacteraceae; genus Calorimonas; species Calorimonas adulescens. The sequence goes on from NZ_VTPS01000013.1 coordinate 47,112, forward strand.
TATCTTCACTGTAAGTTCCTTTATTGACTCATAAAATTTATCTATATCGAAAATCACAGATGGATTAAGGCTCATGAGCAAGAAACCTACATTTTGAGGTCTATCTATTTGATTATGCAATGACAAAACTTTATCCAAAAAGCCTGATCCTGATAACAAACCAGCTAAAATATCTACTATGAGCGATAAGCCATATCCTTTATGGCCCCCCAGTGGCAACAGGACCCCATTTAATGCCTCCTTCGGATCATCAGTGGGTCTTCCTTCTCTGTCTAAAGCCCACCCAACTGGAATTTTTTCTCCCTTTTCTAATGCTAAATAGATCTTAGATTTTGCAACCGCACTTGTGGCCATGTCCAGAATAATTGGTTTACTGTCCTTTACAGGGACAGCTACTGATATTGGGTTTGTTCCTATGAGTGGTTTTTTACCTCCCCATGGGGGCATACTCGGTGGTGCATTACATATTGCTATTCCAATCATCCCTTTTTCTGCTGCTAAGGCACTATAATAAAAGGCTGGTCCAAATGTATTGCTGTTTCTACAAAAAGACGCAAACAATCCCTTGCTTTTTGATTCCTCTATGGCTTTCTCCATCGCCTTTCTTGCAACCACAGCACCCAATGCATTATCTCCATTGAATACAGAAAAAGAAATACCTTCCTTTTCAATTTTCACATTTGGGATGGGGTTAGCCCCACCATTTCTCAGTCTCTTTAAGTAGGTAGGCAATATTGCAACACCATGAGTATCTACTCCTCTTAAGTTTGCTTCCACGATTGTGTCAGCAATTATTTCCGCATCGTCTTTTGGTACAGACTCTTTCATAAGTAATGTCACACATATTTTACGCAGTTCACTTTCTTTGATCAAAACAGTCTCCATATTTTATTTCACCACCATAACCATATTTAAGCTGATCACACTCAAGAGTGTGACCAGCTTATTAGATCCCATACTCTTATAAATTAGTTGATTTTGATTCAGTAACTTCCCCTGAGTAGTATTTTTTAAGTAAGTAAAAGCTAATAATCCCCAATATGACTATTACTGAGACAACTACTATATTTTTCTTCACAATCTCTACTCCAGCCCAAATTATCGGTGTTGTCTTCAACCAGGTAATTTGCGATACATTCTCGGGCATTTTTACCCCGACCTCTTTTGCAAGCATTGTGAACGAAGGCGCTACTGCACTTGCTCCCCATAAACTAATAGCCAGTACAAATACACCTATAATCAATGTCCTGACCAGGTCACCGCTGGTTATGGCAACTATTGGCGCCATTAAGCATCCAAAATTCCCCAGATCACCAAATGGCAAGGTAGTGTTACCTGGCAAAATTACAGATAAAACCACCAATACAGGAATCAATAATATTGCTGACGTAATAGTTGTGGGATGTCCTGCTAAAATCGGCCAATCAAGGCCAATATAGAATTCTCGGCCTGGGTATCTGCTTTTCATAAAGTCCGACGCTGCTTCTGAGATTGGCATAAGTGCTTCCATAAATATTCCTACAATTCGCGGTAACATTACCATTACAGTTGCGGTTACAACACCCAGTTTCAATATATTATCAAATGAATATCCAGCCAAAGCTCCAATCAAAAGCCCCATTATTAATCCAATTATCAAATTTTCGCCCAAAAAACCGAGTTTCTTTTGTATTGTAGCTGGATCTGCCTTTAGTTTATTTAAACCAGGTATCTTATCAAGAAGATATGCTGCTGGCGTCACCATTACCAACCATGTTGCACACGGATGTGGAACCGATATCCCTGGTACTCCGCTGACTTCCTGTACCTTCTTAGCAGTTAAATCGCCTAATTTCAATTCAATTATTATCATCGCCACTGCCAGAGCATATGACCAGAGTAGATTCCCCGTAATGCCATATATTATTGCACCTGCAAAAACTTTTTGCCAAACATTCCAAAGGTCTACATTTAATGTCTTTGTAAAGCCAACCCACAAAAGCAATAAATTAAGTAAAATCTGCAAAGGAAACATGCTTGCTGCGTACGGCCAGGCCCAACTTATTGTGGAAGCTGCTGGCCAACCTATATCCATTGCAGTTAACTTTAAACCAGTCCGATTAATCATTGCCTGTGCAGCTGGCGCTATCTGTCCAACCAATAGCTGGGAAATAAATAGATTTATGGCTGTAAAAGCGACACCTAATGTCAAACCTGCTCGTAACGCTTTCCCTGGTTTCAATCCAAAAATTAATCCCAGAAAGAACATTATAAGTGGAAGAAATACATTGGCACCTAAACCCACTATATACTGAACAATTCCAAGAAGATTCATTTCTTTCCCTCCTCTAAAATCTTAAAAATTTCATCCAGGACATTTTTCTCGCCCACTCCTGTGAGGAATGACACGCCATTCACAACGGGAACATTGTCCACTTTTAACCCCGGTGTTATACTTATAATTAAGTCAGCATGTAGTATCTCACCTTGTAACTCACGAAAGGCAATTGGTTTAACATCTACATCAATGCCCTTCTCTTCACAAGCTTTCTTCACTTTTTGAGCAACAATTGTTGAACTTGCAATACCAGATCCACACAGGGTAATTATCCTTTTCTTGGCCATATAAAAGCCCCCCTTAATTGACTATAGTTATTGAATCAATTACAAAGTCTATCTTTTAATATCGAAGCCACATATGAACTATCATTAGCTAACAATATCTCCTCTATTACTTTAGAATCACAGATGAACTGAGAAAATTTTGACAGAAATATTGCTTGCTCTTCCTTTTTGTTTAATGCCAAAAGAAAAATTATTCTAACATCTACTGTTTCCTTATCATCTCCCATTAGGCCAAATCTTACTGGTTCTGTTAATGTTGCAACTGCTATTGCCGAGCTATTGCAATGCTCAGCATCTGTGTGCGGTATAGCAATTTTTACTGGTTCTGTCGGCAAACCAGTCGGAAACCTTTTTTCTCTTTCTAATACACTCCTCAAAAAAGAGTCTTTCACCACCCCTTCCTGTAACAAAATATTTGCAAGTTTCATTATCACCTCTTCCTTATTTTTTGCCTCATAATTATTTAAAACAAATTTCTCATCAATTTTAACATCCATAATTTCAGCTCCCAGAATCAGATTGTGATATGCAAACTCATGTAATTACTCCATAAAGATTTTAATTTTTTCTACAAATTTTTTTGCTGTCTCAGTTATAGATTTAAAATCTCCAGATTTAGCTCCCGCTGTTAAAGAACCACCAACACCAACTGCTACGGCTCCAGCTTTAAACCACTCAGTGACATTATCCAGATTTACACCACCTGTGGGCATAAGCGGCGCATACGGAAGTGGACCTCTTACAGCCTTCAAAAACGTAGGCCCAAGAGACTCTCCCGGAAATATTTTTACAATGTCTGTCCCACATTCCATGGCTTCGATTATATCCTTTACTGTCATGGCTCCTGCCATAATAGGTATTTGATACCTATTGCACAGTTTTACTGTACCTATATTCAAAGAAGGTGTGACAATATACTGGGCTCCAGATAAGATAGCAATTCTTGCAGTTTCTGAATCCAGAACAGTCCCCGCTCCAACTAAAAGGGTATCTCTATCGTATTCCCCACTAAGAGTTTCTATTACTTTATCTGCGTGTGGTACTGTAAACGTTATTTCTATCGAATGTATCCCTCCTTCCAAACAGGCATCTGCTATCTTTCGAGCTTCTTCAGGATTTTCGGCTCGCACTATAGCCACTATACGATCTTTTAATATTCGATTTAAAACAGCTATTTTATTTATCATATATGTTGCCTCCATTCTAACTTTAGTAAATTACATGTTTGGATGAATAACCACCTTAAGAGCACTCGCTGTTTGAACAATTTCAAAACCCTTTAATGCATTCTCAATTGACAACTCTGTAGATATAATATCCGAAATATTAATCCTCCCCGAACCTAAGAAATCTATGGTCGCTTCATATTCATTGGGCCCAGACCCGTTGGCCCCAAATACCCCAATCTGCTTATAATGTATGAGGTTTGTGTCCAGTTGTATTATGGAATTATTATGTGGTAAGCCGGCAAAAAAGCTCACCCTGCCATTTTTCCTAACCATTTGAAGTGCTTGCAATTGTGCGATGCCTGATCCGCAGCTTACAATAACAACGTCAAATCCACGTCCGTTTGTTATTTTATCTGCTTCTTCAATAGGATCTTTAGTACCTGAATTAACAATAAAATCAATATCAAATCTCTCGGCCATTTTACATCTATCTTCTGACAGGTCAAAGAGTGCAATTTTACTTGCTCCTCTATATCTTGCCTGGAGTGAATGCATTAAACCTATCGGCCCACCGCCAATTATTGCTACTGAACTCCCTATAGATATATTTAACAGGTTTTGCCCATTGTAAATTGCAGTAAATGGTTCAATCAGACATGCATTCCTCAAACTTAAGCTGTCGGGGATTCGCTTGACATTACCCATTTCAATGGCAATGGCAGGTACTTTTACATATTCAGCAAATGCGCCATCAAAATCAAAGCCAATTATCTTTCTGTTATCACAGAGGTTCTGCATACCATGCTGGCAGTAATAACATTTTCCACATGGTATCCCTGGTACTACTATCACTCTGTCTCCTATGTTATAACCACTTATATCTTTACCCACTTCTGCAACTGTACCAGAAAACTCATGCCCCAGTATTCTTTCCCCTTTAATCCTTGTATGGCCGGATTTATACGTCCTTACATCAGTACCACAAATTGAACAGGAATCTACTTTAATCAGGATTTCATTTTCAGCGATTTCTGGTTTTGGTACGTCCATTACACTCATCTCATTAATCCCTTTAAAGACCAATGCCTTCATATCTTCACTCCTCTTTATGGTCCCTTTGACCATATTTAGTCAAATATTTTTTTCTGATATTCAAAATTTCATTATCGTCAAGCCTTAGAGGCGTTCCAATGCTGTTTGATATTACATATATCTTTGCAGCATTTTCGACGATTTCAGCCGTAGTATACGCATCATCCAAATTATTCCCCACAGCAACAACACCATGATTGGCTAAAAGTACCGCTGTCTTGTCTCCCATAGCATCCAATGCATTTCGGCCAAATTCTTCTGTACCGGACGACATATAGGGAGCAATCGGAACATCCCCACCAACTTTACTTGCAAGGGTAGCTATCACAACAGGTATTGATTTCCCCGCACATGCAAATGCAGTTGCAAATATTGAATGAGTATGAACAATCCCTCCTATCCACGGTCTTTCTCTATAAAATAGGAGATGCAGAGGTGTTTCTGTACTTGGCTTCCATTTACCCTCTACCATTTTCCCCTCATTATCTACAACACATATATCTTCTGGATGCAGTTCATTATAATCCATTCCACTGGGAGTTATAAAAATATATCCTGTCTCTGAGTCCCTTGCACTTACATTACCCCATGTCGCTGGTGCCATTCCAGACCTTGACATTTTAAGCGCAATATCTATAACTTTATTCCTAAGCTCCAAACCATTTTCCATCAGCATCACCTCCAAATACAGTTTAATTTATCGATTAAAGCTTTTTATGATAGCCTTTCGACATTTATATATAGCAAATTTCATGCCATATATTTGTATATCCTATTAACTGTACCTGTAGGTTATATGTTTAACAATATAAACACATATTTAAACACAAAGAACCCCATGTGGGATTCCATATGGAGTTCTTCATGTTTAAATATATACACTACAGCACTTCTTAAATATCTCTATTATATAACAAATCTCATCATCACTAAATTTTATGTCAAATTCTTCTTCCAAATATTTGATACTCTCTCTTATGGTCTGAAAAAGTAATTTCTCTTCATTTATCAAGCTACTTTTTGCTTCATACACAACAAAATTGTTTGTTATTATTCTTTCAATGGCACAACCAATATGAAGACCAAGTTTCAAAACAAATTCATCCTCTAAATCACATCCCAACTCTTGTTGTATATCTCTAACAAATATCTTATAAAACTGCACAAATTTACTTGGATTTACATATAATAAAAGTTCCTCAAGATCATTTTTAATTTCATCGTATACATTGCTATATGCTACATCATAGTTTCTGTTTATTTTTTTAAACACATTTCTTTTATCTTTAAAAAATTCATCAACATAAACAAATGGTACACCGGGTAGATTAGGATTAATTGAACCAATTATGAGTTTCACATCATAATTTTTAGTTATTTTTTCTATATCGTCATGATTGTTAATATCTAATGCAAATATATCATATTGGGTAAGTTCCGGGAAATTTTCATTTATATATTTTTTAATTTTACTTGCTGTCCCAACCCCCGTGCTACAAATGGTAATAATAGCCCCATTCTTTACCTTTTTCTCTGACTCAAAATCAGTAAAGGAATAATAAATTGTATCCAAATCCTCTTTAAGGAAATAAGCCTTTCTTGCCGCTTCTAAAACCAGCGGCATATTAACCTTTTCTATAGTTCTGGTCGGTATACCTGTCAACTTAGTTATCGAAGCCCCAAAATTTTTTAGTGAACCCATATCAGCCAGAATTAATATTCCCTTTCCCTGATTTATCTTCTTACATAGGTTTTTTACATCATTAAATGCCTCTAATACATCCATATTTAAACTAACGTCAAATCCATATATTTTGTTAATATTTAGCAACTTATTGGCGCACTCTGCCATACTTTTTGCCGTTGAATTTCCATGTGTTAAAATTAAAATAACTACAGTTTCATCACCCATATTCTTGATAGTATTTGAAGCTATAAATAAAGTAATAAAACTTATCTCTTCCTTGGGTATCCTGGCAGCAAAATTAACTTCCATTTCTTTTACTATCTTTTTTGCAATGCCATACTCTCTCGGATAATTCTTTTCCATTTGATTAAGTGAGATATTTTGAGCATATACACCCTTTTTCGTTCTTTCTAAAAGACTTTGTATATGCAACGACAATGCATATATAAAATTATCAGGAAATTTTTTGCCGAGTTCTAATTCTAACCTTGTTTTAAGATCGACTACATATTGAATTACATTATCACTTACTAGCTTCTTTAAGTCAGTAAACGTTTGCTCATGAACAGGTTTGTTTTCTTTTGAAAAATAATTATCAATTATCTTGTTTATATTCTTAACCATTTCATCATTATCATAACCAAGGTCCTGCAGTTCTTTTATCTTACTGATAATAAAATCATAAAAATCAAATTGTGCCTCATTTTTTATACCACAATAAGATGAAATTTTTATTATATCATCAAATCCCTCAAATTCAAATGAATCGTCACTATCAGGTATAAAGGTGTTATCTTTGATAAAATCCGGTAGTAAGGAAAAATCTATTTTCAATACTCTTTCCTCAGACGTATATGTTCTTAATAGGGCCTTCGCACATGCCATTTGTACTACAGACGTCATTTCGCCAATATTTCCACTATAATTATGCTTTGATAATAATTTGAATACATCCCCGTCAATATAAAGATCCCGATTCAATTTTTTAGCTTCCTCTTCAAACTTTTTCCTTAGAATTTCTATCTTCTCATTAAATGCTCTTTTATCCAAACTGGGTATCTTGATTACAACGGGAATACGCCTCATAAACGTCCTCAATAAAGCCGAATCAGGGTCTTCTGTAGTGGCAGCTATTATCATCAAATGTGCACTTCTCGTCTTAGAATCACCAAGCCTGTGATATTCGCCCCTATCTATCAGATAGAAAAACATTTCCTGGCCTTCAGGCGGAAGCCTGTGAACCTCATCTAAAAACAAAATGCCATTTTCGGCGCTTTCTACTATCCCTGCCTTATCCGAATCGGCACCGGTAAATGCTCCCTTTACGTATCCAAAGAGATAGGCCATTAGAAGCTGTGGGTTGTTATAATAATCAGCACAATTAAATGTAATAAACTTTTCATGTCTGCCCATAAGCTTTGAAAATTCAAACATAAGTTCGGCAAGCCGTGTCTTCCCTGTACCTGGTGGACCAATTATTAGGGTATGAAGACCTAAAGGCGGATATAGTACAGCAGCCTTGGCCTGCTCTATCTGAGTTTTCAGGCTACCATCATAACCCACGAGTTCCTCAAATGGATCTCTTTTTGGTGGATCATTTGTACTGTTAATGAGTCGCTTAAACTCCTCAATGTTAATGATATTTGAAGATAATGAAACGTTCAGAGATTCCTCAAATGTATGCTTATCGATATAGTATACGGGTTTGCTCTTTATCTTTATAAGTTTTTTGTCCCTTACCAGCTGATTCAATATTGCACTTACATTTGCCCTTGAGATATTGGTACTTTTAGAAATAAAAGAAGCTGTTAGGTTGGTTATCTTAAGATTTTTGTAATCGTCAATTGATATCCTTGATGTAGACTCCCTCACAAAATTCAATATTTTTTCTTTATTGCTCATAGGCATCCCCCCAAATATAACAAAACCTATGAATATTTTAACATATCCATAGGTTTTAGATAAGCGGTCATACGTCTGTTTGAGCTTATTAAAACTGTTTATTTTTTCAATAGCCACCATAAATTGCAGTGAAAGCATCAATTAGGCACATCTTTTATTATCTTATTCTACAGCTATGGACCTATAAATTAATTATATTGTTTAATTATATAATCATTATGGCCTTAGTTTTTTAATATAGTGACCCTGCAGATAATACGAGCAAGACTATAATCAGGATACTTAATCTCCTCATTTTCTCCCCTCCTCTATAATCTTGCCCAGGCCTCATTAAGGGTCCTTTTGGCATTGGCAATGACCAGCTCTGGCTTCTCACCGGGCTGCGGTTTTACCTCAAAGCTGACTATTGGCGGCTTTTCTGTGTTCAAAAAGCCCATCTCTAAAAGCACCTTTAAAAATTCCTTTACCTCTTCTACGTCGTTTTCCCCTCCCTTTATGCCAAACCTTGGATGTGCATCTCCGTATGCCGGATGGTTTTTGTCCCTAACTACACAGTTCCCTAAATGTGCATGGGTGAGATAGTCTTTTATAGGCAGCAGTGCTTCTTCTGGTGTCTCACCCAGTAAGGGCAGGTGGCTTAAGTCATGCAAAAGGCCAAAGTTTTTGTGTTTCCTCCTTACCTCCCTGGCTATAGCTACAGCATCACTAACCTGGCCAATAATAGACTTCTTATCTATCTCAGTGTCAAACACCTCCAGCTCCACCATCAGGTCTCCCTTAGATGCTGCGTAATCGCATATTTCACCTATAGAGTCTGCTAAGAGCTGCATTTCCTTATCCTTATTCTCTTTCTCAAACTTGCCGCTTAAAAAGGCTATGCCCTCAGCCCCCAGATAATGTGCCTCATCCACGCCCTCTTTTACGGTGTCTATGGCCTTTCTCCTCAAGTCTTCATCCATGGAGTTCAAGTTATATCCTGTGGTCAGGATCCTGGGCTGTGCCCCATAGGCAATGCTCACATGGGATACCTCAAGCATTTTCCTAACGTTTTCCCTGACCTTATCGTCTTTTATCCATGACAGTTCCACAGCATTGAAATACTCATCTGTGAGTATCTTTTCAATGGTCTCTTCTATCGGGCCCTCTCCCTTCATGCACTCAGGGAAGGCCATAAAGTGTATAATACCTACCCTCATATACTCATACATGTTCCCTCTCATAGAACATCTCTCCTTTCACATTTTCGTGAGTTTATTAAATATGGGCTCTACCAAACTGTAGAGTTCCTCATAGACATTGTAATACTTCTTGTATTTCTCATGGGCAGCTTCATCAGGGGTTATATATTCCACTGCGCTGTTTATTTCCCTTGCTTTCGTCACAGGGTCATTTATTATACCCAGGCCTTTAAGGGTCAGAAGATAAGCTCCCAGCGATGCAGCCTCCTGCGTCCTGGTCTTTTTAACCCTCTTCCCTGTAACATCAGCCTTTATCTGACTCCAGACCCTGCCCTTGCTGCCTCCACCCATGCCTATCATTTCACTTATCTCTATGCCATTTTCCTCTAATACACCAATACAGGCATTTATCTCATAGGCAACACCCTCCAGTATTGCACGGGCGATATCCCACCTGTCTGTGCCAAGGGTGAAGCCAAGTATAGTCCCTCTCGCATTTGGATTCCATCTGGTGGCCTTTGCCCCCATAAAGAAAGGAAGAAGTATAAGGCCACCAGAACCTACAGGTTTTTTCTCAATTTTTTCATCTATCAGGTCATATACATCTAAATCAAATTGTTCTGCTGTTTCCCGCTCACTCTTGCAAAACTCATCCCTGAACCATCTGTATATGGTGCCGGATGTGGTCATGCCCTGTTCCATAAGGTACTTATCTCTCAGGCTGTGTATGCTTACTGTAACCCTTTTGTCAATATTTTTAGGCACACTGTCCAAAGACACGGAGAGGTTTGTGGTGGTACCTGTAGACTCCATGGCCGTATCCCTGTCTATGCCCACACCCAGCGCCTCGCACTGCCTGTCTCCTGCACCTGCCACTACCGGTATACCATCTCTTAAACCAAGTACTGCAGCGGCTTCCCTGGTTAACCTGCCGGCAACCTCATCGGAATAGACCAAGGATGGGAGCTTTTCTGGATTTATACCTATAAAGTCCAGCACATCTTTCATCCATTTCTTATCCTTTATGTCCAGGTACATGGTCCTGCAGGCGAGGCTGTAGTCTTCCACATATTCCCCCGTCAATTTATATATTATGTAGTCCTTAGGTTGGAGGAATTTAAAGGCACTACATAAATCAAACCCGTTATTCTTAAACCATAGAAGCTTGGTTGCAGTAAATGTGGTATCTGATATAAGGCCGGTATGGTCATGAAGATAGTCAAAGCCAAACCTTTTCGATAAGATATTCGCCTCATCCTTTGAGCGCCTATCCATCCATGATATGGCACGCATCATGGGCCTACCCGCGTTGTCAACGGCTGTTACCGTTTCCCTCTGGGATGAGAGTCCAATGCCTATGATATCTGCATCTCCTATGGCGGCCAGGCCATCCCTGGTAGTGCCAATTATAGCCCCCCACCAGTCATCGGGGTCCTGTTCTGCGTATCCCGGCCCATCGCTATATATGCGGTATTCTCTCGAAGAGGAATACAGGATATTGCCGTCTGTGTCGAAAAATACAGTTTTTAATGAGGTTGTACCTATGTCATAGGTGATTATCACATTCATGCCATATCCCTGCTCCCAAAAAGTTCTATATACCTCTTTACGACATCCCTTGTCTCTTTCTTGAGCCCATCCAATACCAAGGCTAATTCCTGGTCTTTTTTTAGCTCATTGCGTAACCTGTCCATACCCCTTACAGATATTTCAGTAAATATATTCACCTTGCATATCCCATTTTTTATAGATGTAATGAAGTCATCATCGCTCAGGCCCGAACCTCCGTGCAGAACCAGTGGCACATCCACAGTATTTTTTATTGCTCTTAGCCTTTCAAAATCCAGGTGCGGCTTGCCTATATACATACCGTGGACAGAGCCATAGGACACTGCCAGGGCGTCCACACCTGTCTCTTCCACATATCTTTTTGCTTCCTCAGGCTTGGTAAAAAAGTCAGAGTCAAGAGTCTCTGCATTTATATTTCTACCCACATAACCCAATTCACCCTCCACACTGATGCCTGCTGCCCTAGCTATCCTCACAATTTCTCTTGTGTTTTTTATGTTTTCCTCCATGGGCAGGGAAGAACCATCATACATAACCGATGAAAACCCATACTTTACAGCCAGTATTATGTTGTCAAAGCTCTTACCGTGGTCCAGGTGAAGCGCCACAGGTATATCTGTGCACTCTATATATGCGAGGGCCGCCCGCGTCAGCGACTTCATATCTATTATCCCCAAAAGCCTTTCGGGTACCGCCAGTATTACAGGGGAATTTTCTTCCTCCGCAGCCTCTATGATACCTTCAAGAGTCTTAATGTCTATGAAGTCAAAGGCGCCTACGCCATACCCTTTATCCTTTGCCCTACTTAGCATGTCTACCATGTTGACTAAAGCCATTGTATTACTCCTCTCTCAGCAGGTTATAACTTTTATGCCTATATCGGCCAGGCCTGAGACAAAGTCCACATCCACCTGGCCGGCTATCACCACCTCATCAACCTCACTTATATCGGCAAATGACACCATTGCCCTCTTGTTAATCTTTGAGGAATCGGCTACGATAATAACCCTATCGCTGGACGACATCATTGCCCTCTTTACCTCAGCCTCAAAGGTGTCACCTGCAGTAAAGCCCTTGTCAAAGGTTATCCCTCCAGTGCCAATTATAGCTGCGGATGCATTATATACCTGAATATTCCTCACTGCCTCAGGCCCTATCAAAGACATGGTCTCTTTTTTTAACAGTCCGCCAGTTATAAAAACGTTTATGTTAGGACAATTTGAAAGCTCATAGGATATATTCAGGTCGTTGGTTAAGACATTTATGCTTTTATCTCTAAGAGCTCTTGCCACACACAAGGTAGTAGAGCCGGCATCTAAGATGACAAAAGACCCATCATCTATTATTTCAGCCATTTTTCTACCTATGGCCATTTTTTCTTCCAGGTTTTCTTCATTCCTTACCCGGAGTGGCGGCACCACATAGCTATCCTCTGTCAAGACCGCTCCGCCATAGTTTTTCTTCAGTATTCCTTCTTTTTCCAGCTCATCCAAGTCTCTCCTAATAGTCTCATCGGAAACATCAAATACCTTTGTTAGTTCAGACACTTTAATAAATCGTCTCTCTAGAAGCATCTTCTTTATCCGTGCTCTTCTCTCCGCAGCTATCATTTTCTGTACCCCTTACTGTTTGATTATTGTTGAATTTATTGGTTTTTCTTTGGATTATATATTATATATTCAACATAAAACCAAAAAATCCTTCTTGCACTCCAAAAAAATTTTTTTGTATTTTGACCAATAACAATAATTTGTAATACGGCAAAGTTAAAATTAAATTTTATTATTATATTCTTAACCCTAAACCCTATAGTTATTTTGATAGCGCTAAAACTCCGCAAAATGATTCACATGCGATATTATATGCAAAGCCGACGACACGACAGTAAAAGAAAAAAGAGGCCGCAGGCCTCCTTCTATTTGTACCTTGCCTCTATAGCATTTGTTTCCTCAAGTCCTATAAACTCATTGAATTTGTCAAACGATACCAATCTATCTATATATCCTGCCGTGGTACCTTTCTCATATAGTTCCTGCATTGCACCCATCATACCGTATGTTGCTGCATAGAGGTTTGTGAGTGGAAATACTACCAGTTTAAAGCCAAGATTCTGAAGCTCCTGTGCAGTAAGCAGAGGTGTTTTACCGTGCTCTATTATATTAGCCATGAGAGGTACACCTTTAAATTCCTCACCTATTCTCTTCAGTTCCTCCACGCTTTGGGGTGCTTCTATAAAGATAAGATCTGCTCCAGCCTCTTTGTATTTATGGCTTCTCTCTATGGCCTCATCCAGGTCATAAACTGCTCTTGCATCAGTCCTTGACATAATCATAAAGTTCTTGTCCCGTCTTGCATCCACTGCAGCCCTTATTTTCTGTACCATCTCATCCGTTGGTATCACCTGTTTACCCTCCATGTGGCCGCATCTTTTTGGCCATACTTGATCCTCTAAGAATATACCTGCCACACCAGCATCCTCAAAAGACCTTACAGTACGCATAGTATTCAATGGATTACCATATCCGGTATCAGCGTCGGCAAAGACCGGTATATCCACACTATCCACAATCTCTTTGGCCCTCTCAACCATCTCATAAAAGTCAACCAGTCCCCTATCAGGCTTAGCAAGTCTTGTAGCTGACGTGCCATATCCTGTAGTAAATATTGCTTTAAAACCTGTTTTTTCTATGATTTTTGCCGCCAGAGCATCTGGTGCGCCAGGCATAACTATTATTCCAGGGCCGTTTAAAAGTTCAACAAATCTCTTCCTTATCCGTTCTATCTTCGTCATTATTGAACCCTCCTCAACGTATATTTAATTGTTTTCGAGCATAAGGAATTATTCCACCCAGTTCAATAAGTTCTGTAATAAAGGCATCAAATTTGGGAATCTCATATTCTTCATTTTTAGTTTCATTCTTTAAAATACCTCTATCTGTATCCACAAAGATTATATTCCCTCTATCAATTTGATCCGTATGTTTGAATTCGAGGGGATATATACCCCTATTTAGACAATTCCTGAAGAATATCCTTGCAAAAGACTTTGCAATTATAAGTCTCACACCACAGCCGGATATTGCCAACACTGCATGTTCTCTTGAACTTCCACACCCAAAATTTTCACCAGCAACGATAATATCGTTGCTGCAAACATCTTTTGCAAATTCAGTATCTATCCCTTCCATACAATGAGCTTTTAATTCATCAGGAGAATTGGTTACTAAATATTTTGTTGGTATAATTACATCTGTATCTATGTTATCTCCAAACGTAAATGTTCTTCCTTTGAATATCATATTAGGCCTCCTCCGGCAAAACAATCTTACCAGCCACAGCTGTTGCTGCTGCCACATACGGAGAAGTCAGATAGACGTAACTCTCTTTACTCCCCATACGTCCTATAAAATTCCTATTTGTTGTTGAAACGCATACCTCGCCTGATGCTAAAAGTCCCATATGTCCGCCGCAGCATGCACCACAGGTAGGTGGTCCAATCGCAGCACCCGCTTCTAAAAATGTATCAATCAGCCCTTCTTGCAATGCCTGCTTATAGACCTCTTGACTCGATGGTACAACTATAAGCCTGGTATTCTCATTCACTTTTTTACCTTTTAAAATTTCCGCAGCCTCTCTTAAATCTTTAATCCTTCCATTGGTACATGAACCTATATAAACCTGATCTACTTTTACACCTTTTATCTCATGTACTTCTTTTACATTATCCGGTGAATGCGGAGCCGCAATAAGCGGAACCACTTTAGATAAATCTATCTCTATCTCACCTTTATACTCAGCCGTATCATCTGCTTTTAAAACATCAAAATCTTTTTTAACTCTATTTTGGAGATACTCATTTGTAATGCTGTCAACTTCGAAGATTGCATTTTTTGCCCCTGTTTCTACAGCCATATTGCATATGGTAAGCCTGTCATCAATATCCAGATATTTTATACCATCTCCAGCAAATTCAAGGCTGCAGTATCTGGCTCCATCTGTACCTATTCTCCTTAAAATTTCAAGAATAACGTCCTTCCCACCTATATATCTACCTGGTTTGCCGTTTAACACCACTTTTATAGCTTCAGGTACCCTAAACCACATCTTTCCTAAAGCCATAGAAACACCAATTTCTGAACTGCCAAGTCCCGTAGCAAAAGCTCCTAATGCGCCATAGGTAGTTGTATGGGAATCTGAACCCACAGCAACATCTCCAGGAACAACAAATCCCTTCTCAGGTATTATGGTATGGCATACCCCACCCCTACCCAATTCAAAATAATTGACCATGGAATATTTTTTGACATACTCCTTCAATCTCTTTGATTGTTCTGCACTTTTTACATCTGGAGCAGGGACAAAATGATCCTGAACGGCCACCACTTTATTTACATCAAATAATTTAGTAGCACCGGTTTCTTCAAAAGCCTCAAAGGCAAGTGGCATTAGTACATCATGACCCATTACTAGATCTACCCTTGCTTCAACAATATCGCCAGGTACTACCTCCACTTTATCTGAAGCCTTCGCCAATATTTTTTGTGTCAAGGTCATTGGCATAAGTTCATGCCTCCGTTTTATACTTATTTGACATCCCATTATATTCTGATAAGCCAATAAAGTCATTGAACTCTTTAAAAGATGTCATGTTGTTAAGCATATCTCTATCTGTACCTTTATCTCTTATTTCTTTTGCCACACTTAACATAGCTTTTGCCGCTGCAAATAAGAGGCCTACAGGATATATTACAATTTTATAGCCCAGGTCTTCTAATTCTTTGGCTGAAAGCATTGGCGACTTAGCACCTTCGGCCATATTGGCCAGAAGGGGTGCATTTATTTCATGAGATATTATCTTAAACTCATCTACTGTATAAGGTGATTCCACAAATATTATATCTGCGCCAGCTTCCCTGTAAAGTTTAGCTCTCCTTATGGCCTCATCTAACCCCAATACCGCTCTTGCATCTGTTCTCGCAATTATCTTGAAATCAGTATTCTCTCTGGCATCAACGGCAGCCTTAATCTTTTGAGCCATTTCTTCAGCTGGTATTACCTCCTTTCCTTCCATATGACCGCATCTTTTAGGAGTAACCTGATCTTCAATATGGATGGCAGCTACACCACATTTTTCATACTCCTTTACAGTCCTTATAATATTTAAAGGATTGCCATACCCGGTATCTGCATCTGCTATCAACGGTATGTCAATAGCATTAACTATGCGTGTTGCATTAGAAATCATCTCTTCCATAGACAAAAGCCCTACATCAGGTTTCCCCAAAAGCCCGGCGGAAGAGCCAAATCCTGTCATATAAGCACATTCAAAACCTGCATTCTCAATAATCTTAGCTGAAAGCGCATCATAACACCCAGGTGCAATTATGATTCCCTTCTTTTCAAGCAGTTTATTAAATTTCTCTCTCATATTAATTAACACCTCTTATAGATTTTACATAATTTACAAGCCCACCGACATTGATAAGATTCTGAATAGATTTAGGATAAACTGTAGCATTATATGACTTTCCTAAAGTAATATTTTTAACTGTTCCTTTTTCGATATCTACCTCTAAAATATCTCCCTCATTTATTTCATCTATAGCATCAGGACATTCTACAGCAGGAACCCCTATATTTATAGCATTTCTATAAAATATAGTTGCAAAGCTTTTTGCTATAATGCAGCTTACACCGCTGGCTTTAATGGCTATCGGTGCGTGCTCCCTTGAGCTTCCACATCCAAAGTTACTGCCGCCAACAATAATATCGCCTTTTTCCACTTTATTGACAAAATCGGAGTCTATCCCTTCCATGCAATGGGCTGCAAGGTCACGCTCGTCGGTCAGATTCAAATATTGCCCTGGTAAAATTACATCAGTATTAATGTTATCACCATACTTAATAGCTTTTCCTCTATATATCATATCAGGCCACCTCCGTTGGACTTGTAATCTTACCTGTTATAGCCGTCGCTGCAGCAACTGCCGGGCTTGCCAGGTAAACCTCACTACTCTTATCACCCATCCTGCCAACAAAATTCCTGTTAGTTGTAGATACACACCTTTCCCCCCTGCCAAGGATGCCCAAGTGACCTCCAAAACAGGGCCCACATGATGGTGAGCACACAGTAAATCCGCTCTCAGTAAATATTTCTATAAGTCCCTCTCTTAAAGCCATTAAATATACCTCTCTGCTTCCTGGTATCAGCAACGCTCTTACGTTTGGGCTGACTTTCTTGCCTTTGACAACCTGAGCGGCAGTCCTTAAGTCTCCAATCCTTCCATTGGTACATGAGCCTATTACTACCTGGTCAATATTCACATCAGACAATTCTGTTACTGGCCTTCCATTAGATGGCATATGGGGGGCGGCCACCATTGGCTGCAATTCTTCAAGATTTATCTCCATTACGTAGTCATATTCAGCATCTTCATCACTTTTATAAATCTTATAGTTACTAACTCCTGCATTCTTTTCATAGATTTCAGTAATTTCATCAAAATTAAATATGCAGTTTAATGCTCCAGCTTCTATACCCATATTACATATTGTAAATCTGGAATCCATATCAAAATATTTAACACCATCACCTGTTATCTCCATAGATTTGCCAAGAGCTCCATCTGTTCCTATTTTTGAAATGATATATACAATAATGTCTTTGCCATTAATCCATTTGTCAGGCTTTCCTTTTAGCACAAACTTCATTTGTTCTGGCACTCTTAACCAGGTAGTGCCCAACGCCATGATACCAGCTACATCAGTACTCCCAACGCCTGTTGAGAAAGCCCCCAATGCTCCATAGGTAGTAGTGTGAGAGTCTCCACCTATGACAAGGTCACCGGACTTTACCATTCCATCCTTGGGAAGTATAACGTGCTCTATACCATATCCGGCATCGTAAAAATGAGTAATGCCTTTAGATTTTGCAAAGTCTCTCATGGTTTTACTTACATTGGCCGATACCACGTCTTTATTTGGCGTAAAGTGATCGAGTACTATAGCCACCCTATTGTTATCAAAGAGCTCTCCGTCACCCATCTTTTCAAACTCCTGTACCGCCACAGGTCCTGAGATGTCATTGGTAAGCAAAAAGTCCACTTTTACATCAATAATGTCTCCCGGTTTAAAATCTTTTTGTTCACTATGATCAGATAGAATTTTTTCGGTTATAGCCTTTCCCATAGCAATCCCTCCATTTTAAATTTGATACCCCCGGAATAACACCGGAGGTACCAAAAAACTTCAATTCATAATTTATATTTTTTTTCATTTTCTCTTATTTTGCTTAATTCAACTATCTCATTGAATTCCTTAAAGCTTATCATCTTGTCCACCATGCCTTGTGTTGTATCCTTCTCTTTTAGTTCAGTTAAAACATCCTTCACAGCTTTTGTCATCATATAAAGTGCAGATAATGGGTAAATTACTATAGCAAATCCCATCTCTTCAAGTTGCTTTGAAGATAATACCGGCGTCTTGCCTCCCTCTATCATGTTAGCAAGTATAGGAGCATTTACTTCTCTGGGAATCCTTTTTAGTTGCTCTATATCCGGCGGAGCCTCTACAAATATTATGTCAGCCCCAGTTTCCTTATAGAGGTTTGCCCTCCTTATTGCCTCATCAAATCCAAGGGGTGCAAGTGCATCTGTCCTTGCTATAATAAGCGTATCGTCGTCATCTCTGGCATCAAGTGCGGCCTTTAACTTACCCACCATTTCCTCTGCAGATATAACCTCTTTCCCTTCCATATGTCCACATCTTTTGGGCCATGTCTGATCCTCTAATTGTATAGCCGCGGCTCCAGCCTTCTCATACTCTTTGACTGTCCTATAGACGTTTAAAGCATTACCGTAGCCAGTATCAGCATCAGCTATAATGGGTATATTTACTGCCTCATTCATATACTTTAAATGTTTTACCATCTCAGACATAGAAAGAAGCCCAATATCTGGTGCTCCCAAAAGATTTGCAGCAGCGCCATATCCGGTTAAATATACCGATGGAAAGCCTGCCTGCTCAACCATTTTTGCCGATATACTGTTGAATGCGCCTGGTGAAACCAAAATTTTTTTTCTCTCTATATATTGCTTTATAATTCTGCCTTTGCCCATGATAAACTCCTCCTTTTACTGTCTACTTATTTTCCTCAGCCATCCTGAAGACACTTACAAACCTTTCTTCATTGTTCTTTATCTCTTCACTGCTTGGTTGTAAAACATTGCTTAATATGATAACGATGATGAAATTCAAAATTAGCCCCCACATACCGGCTTGTATACCCATATACGAGGCATAACCGGCAAGATTCATCCCAATGGCAAGTACACCTCCGGTTATCATTCCCGATAAGATTGATGCCTTCGAGGCTTTCTGCCAGTATAGGCCCAATATTATGGCCGGTGCAACCTGTACAAGACCCTCAAACTTTATCTCTGTAAGCCTCCATATAGTTGTAGATGGCTCTAACACCAATAATATACCTATTACTATTACAACTAAGTTAAACCATCTAGATATTGTTGTAGCTTTTGAATCACTTACATTTGGATTAATAAACCCTTTATAAAAGTCTTTTATCAGCATAGAGGTTATTGAAATCAAAACGCCGCTGGCTGTTGATAGCGTAGCCATTATTATACCGGTAAAAGATATGGTCATAGCCCAATAAGCTATAGGAGACTTTTGCATAATTGCATTTATCAAATATGGGACAACCTGTTCTGATTCCATCTCGCTTAAACCCGGAAATGCGGCAGCACACATAATACCAACTAACACTAGAATAGTAGGTGTAATGAAAGTTAAAACAGCCATCCTTGTCAATGAACGTTTCACAACTTTTTCACTCTGTGATGCGTAAAATTGTTGTATTGAGCTAACATATAGAGATGCTCCCAGGCCAACCAATATCATAGTGCTGGCCCAGTTTAAAATTTTGCTTAAACTAACTGGCGGTAAAACCTTAGCTGGTTCGGATACGGCTAATGTTTGAACAGCACTGCCAATGCTTCCAAAATACACCCATCCAAATATCAACAGAAACAGAACGCCGAAGAACATGATGGCTCCCTGTAACGCCTGAACAAGCATTGCACCCCTCATACCGCCTATCATTACGTATATTGTAATAACAGCACCTAAGAAAACCACGCCAACCCAGTAAGGTGTATTTGGGCTTACACCAGCAAAGAGTGTACCCGTTGCCTGTAACTGCTCCAGGAACTGTACAACAATACCCCACAAGAGAAATATGCCACCTATAAGACTCAACAGTTTTGAATTATACCTATCGTTCAGATAATCAACCACAGTTATATAATTGTATTTATGAGCCAATACAAAAAGCCTTGGGATAAAAAGCAGGTAAAATACAACAACCATTACCATAAATATTGGATATACTAGTTGACTGAATCCAATCCTGTAAGCTCTTGCTGTGTACCCTATCATACTGTTGCCACTATACTGGGTGGCAAAAAGGCTAAACGCCAATACCATTGTACCTACTCCACGATTTGCAAGAAAGTAGTCTGACATACTTTCTCCACTTCTCTGTTTAAATGAATAATAGCCAAGATATAGCATTAAAGCTAACATAATAAACAGGAATATCATTCCACCTGTGCCAATTCCGAAATTACCCATGTTATTTACACCTCCTTACTTTTTAATGAACTTTTCGATGTCCCAATGATTACTGATTACGTAAATTATATAGCATACCAGACAGATATTAAGCAGAATGCTAAGCAGTCCCCACAAAGGTAGCCCAAAAACAAAAACTTCACCCCATGCCTTTGGCATATACCACGGGACCAATAGTACTACCAGAATTAAAAAACCTATCCAAACCGACCATTTCATTGGGTCTTTCATAATGTTCACCTCCCTTCATATATAATAATCAGCAAAAATCGTGCCAGGTTATAAACGCAGCAAACGCTTACCATTTGTGTACAAATGTTTCAAATATGTTCCATTACGTTTCATATTGTTGAAACTCAATAAAAAAGACCTACTCGATTCCGTAGGTCTTGAGTTTCCTCCACAATGTTGTCCTGCTTATGCCCAGTTTCCTTGCTGCTTTTTCCTTATTCCAGTTAGACTCATTTAATATTTCAAGTATCTGATTTATTTCTCTTTGTTCTCTATTTAAAGGTATTTCTTGTTTTAGTTTTTCCTTATATACACTATCAACAAGCTCTGTTTCTGACTTATTTTTAGTATTATCACTGTTGATCAAAACAGATAACCTTTTGAGTACATTCTGTAGTTCTCTTACATTTCCGTAGAACTCGTACCCTTGCAGTATTTTAAAAATCCTTTCCCATTTCTTTTCGTAAGCGCTATAAAGATTTGGGAAATTCGTGATAATGAAATCCCTTGCAATTTCAGGTATGTCTGCTTTCCTTTCTCTCAATGGAGGTATGGTTAGTTCCAGCACACTCAATCTATAATAGAGGTCTTCTCTAAAACGCCCTTCAACTACTTCCTTCCACAGATCTTTATTTGTGGCGGAGACTATCCTAACATCCACTGGTATAATCTTATCACTTCCCAGTCTCATAACCTCTTTTTCCTGGATAACCCTTAAGAGTCTTGACTGAAGACTCAAAGGGATTTCCGATATTTCGTCAAGAAATATAGTGCCATTATGGGCAAGTTCAAACAGCCCCATCTTACCCCCTTTTCTGGCTCCGGTAAATGCTCCCTCCTCATAGCCAAATAGTTCAGATTCCAAAAGGTTTTCAGGGAGTGCCGCACAGTTTACAGCCACAAATGCTTCATCTTTCCTTTCACTTTCATTGTGGATACTATGGGCAAACAGTTCCTTACCCGTACCAGACTCACCGGTTATAAGTATGGTGAAGTCACTTCTTGCATATTGACGTGCAGTCTCAATACAATCACGTATCGGCCTTGAACTGCCCTTTATATCTTCAAAAGAATATTTTGATATCAATCCCTTAGAGTAAAGTTCTCTTCTTATCTTATGCTCTGCTTTCTGTATACTCTTAATATCCGAGAAAGTGGCTACTACACCCTTTACCTCATTTTCCACGATTATTGGAATCCTGCTTGTCAAAATTATCCTATCTTTGACTTTCTGTATCTGGTCAATCTCTTCCTTCTTTGTAGATAACACATGGTTTAAACGTGTATTTTCTATTGTATTATCCACTTTTTGGCCGACCACTTTTTCCCTTGGTATCTCCATTATTTTCTCTGCCATGGGATTGTATACCTGGATAACCCCCTTCTCATCAGTAGCAATGATCCCGCTGTAAGCATAGTTCAGTATAGCATTGAGTTGATTTGACCTGTACTTTTCTTCTGTTATTGACTTCTGAATACAGAGGGCTTGAGCAATTGCATTTTTTATACTATTTGATGAATAGATAAAAATTGAATGCAGACCAATTTCGTCGCAAAGGTCGCATACCAGACTGGAACCTATCACAGCATCGAAATTTTCCATTTTAATCTCATTTAAAAGTGTTTTAAGTTCATGATAATTTGAGTAGTACTTTTCATGTATCTCCACGTCAAGTATGCTTTTATAGTCCGACATCCTGGTAATAGGCTCTTTATAGGTAACTATAGCAATCTTTCTCCCAAATATTATGGCTTTAGAAAGGTTATCCATCATATCAAATCCTGAAATCTGTATTGGTACTATGGGCGCCTTCAGCTCTTCTTTTATTATTTGAAGGTTACTGCTTCCACTTACAAACACATCAACTCTACCTTCATTCCAGAGCTTTTCAGCAATGTTTTTTGTCTCTTCAAAGCTTGAATTTATTATAAGAAGTTTTCCCAGCTCATCTTCAGAAATCGAAGCCTTTATAGCCTCGGTAAGTCTGTCATAGCTCATTACGGCTATCCTGGGCTCCACGTCTATCACTCCATAACCTTAATGATATATTCTTTAAAAAATTTTTCTTCCATCTGCAAAAGATCTCTGTCAAGGTTTTCTATAGTATCGGTATGCCAGTGATAATTGCCCAATCTTCCCTTCTCGTCTTTACCCAAAAAACTGATGGAACTGTATCCATATGCCATAGCAGGTAGAGAATCAGTTGGCAAGAGCAGGTTGTGCTGTTTTTGGATATCATGATATTTCACTTTCATATCCTCAGCTATCTTTAAGAGATTGCCACCTGCCCTTTTGTAGGCAAGCATTCCTTCACCTTCAAGGTATGTAATCTTTCCTGTGCCAAGGTTATCCAGTATTATAAATGAGGTATTTTCTTTGTCCAGCTGTCCTTTATACCTCTTTATGAAGGCCCTCATTCCCCTTTCACCAACCTCTTCGCAGCCTGTAAAGAGGAACATCAGGTTTACATTACCGGGGTAATCCGCCTTATTCTTTATGTAGTCCTCTGCCAGATAGAGGGCCAGGCCAACCCCTGTGCCGTTGTCATTGGCCCCCGGTGTGTATTTGCCAGTCACCCATGCCGCAAAAAATACCACAAGGCCGATAAATGAAATCACCAAACCCATAATGAGCGGCCACCTCACCACTGGCATAAATATTCGTATCAGTATGCCTGCTGGCACAAGGCCAAAGCCTATATAATTGATGTGGTAAAAGGTCTCGAGGTGATCAACAAAGGACGGATGAAAGAGAAAGCTCCCTCTTTGCGTATCATAGTGTGCAGATACTATGACATTCTTACTAGCTTTAGTGTCCGGCAGGGTAAATATGTTATATGATACCCTCTTAGGAAGGATATTGGTCTCAATGGCCAGGCCACTTGTTTCAACAATAAGTGGCAAAAACAACAAAAGGCAAAATACAAACAAGATCAAATATGTGGCTGTGTTATACACGTTTAAAGAAAGATACCCTAAAACCACAAGAGGTATTCCCACTTCCAAAGGTATTGCATAAAGTGTATCAGGAGGCGACTTAAATTCCTGAACATTTACCTTATACCCCATAGAGGTAAGTTCCCTGCTTATTATACCGCAGGCTTCATGTTCATATCTTGTCCCCGACCCTCTATGTGGAAAAGAACATATTTTCTTGATATATTCAAAGCTATCCATTTTTCAATTCTCCTTTTTTAAACATCATTAATATGTTAATTCGATATATCCGTGTATATTCCTGCTAAAAATATTTTCAAACAAAACAGGCTTCTGCTTTTCCCATAAATGCAGTGAAAGCGTAAACACAATATACAGACAGTGATTCCATAATTGACGAATTAATAAACTTTTACCACAATATTGCGGTAGCAAAAATATCGTTTTCCTGTATTGATTAATTAGGATTATTCGATATAATCTATTATGAACGAAGAGGTAAATTAGTAAAGTAACTACCACATTATATGTGGCAAGGTGGTGAATCATGACAAACAGGCTCCCCAGCATAGTAAAAATACTGCTGAACAGTAGAGTACCGGTCACCGTAGACTTTATAGCCAAGGAACTCGGCGTGTCAAACAAAACCATACGAAATGACCTAAAGACACTTGAAGACTATTTGCAAAAACGTGGACTTAGTCTTAAAAAACGTCCAGGTATAGGAGTCTCTATTGAAGGAAGTGAAAAAGGCAAGGCTGCATTAAATAACGAAGTGACTGCAGGTGCTGCACTTCCCAAATCACATACACCCGAGTCAAGGAAGCTCTTTATCTTGAAATGCCTCCTTTTGAGTAAAGGAAGTATAACCATAAAGCAGTTGTCCGAATTGATGTATGTAAGCAAGGTAACCATACAAAAGGACTTAAATGATGTGGAAGAGTGGCTTCAGAGGTTTAATCTCTCACTTTTAAAAAAGACCAATTATGGCATAGAGGTGGTCGGTGATGAAGAAAACGTACGAAATGCAATGGCTAATCTTATTGCCATGACTGAAAATGAAGATAATTTAAAAGAGTTATTGTATAATGAAGCCACATTTCGTATTGATTATAGAACTATCGAAAAACTTAGAGAGCTTATAGATCTTGACTATGTAAGCATCGAAAAAATAATTACACATGCCGAAGAAAAGTTAGGATTCAGGTTCTCCGACGAGGCTTATTCAAGCCTTTTAATACATTTAGCCATAGCTATAGACAGGGTGAGAAAAAACAAGGATATCCAATTGTCTAACGATGTCTTGAATGACCTCAAGCAGAAAAGGGATTACCCCGTTGCCAGAGAAATCGCATCCATGACTGAGAGAGCTTTTAATATAAAGCTTCCAGAATCCGAGGTTGGGTATATACTCCTTCATATACTTGGCGCAAAAATGCAGCAAGGGAAATCCTTAGAAGTGGACCTTTCTTTCTATGATGAAAGAAATGAAGACATCGCCATGACAATGGCCAAAGAGATTATTGAGATCGCCCAGCGTTCATTGGCAATGGATTTCAGCAGTGATAAGCTGCTCCTGAATGGCCTTATACTGCATCTTCAGCCTACAATAAACAGGCTGAAATATGGACTCAGTTTGAGAAATCCAATATTAAATGAAATAAAGTCCAACTATCCTGAAATATTCGGCGTCGCCTGGATGACAAGTGTTGTCTTTGAAAAATACCTTGGGAAAAATATTGGTGAGGAAGAAATAGGATATATAGCTCTCCACATTGGAGCTGCAGTAGAAAGGGCAAAGAAGCCTTTGCGTACGCTTGTAGTATGCACAAGCGGCATAGGCACCTCCCAGCTTCTTGCGGCTAGATTGGAAAAAAGCTTCAAGCAGTTAGAAATTGTAGATGTTATATCCTCCATAGCCCTCACAGAACGGCCTCTTGATGATATAGACATTGTAATATCAACGGTACCTGTAGAGTGCTCTAAGCCAGTAATAACAATAAACCCCATACTATCAAGCATAGACATAAAAATGTTAGAAAATTTTATTGAGACCATGTGCAAAAAGAATTATTCACATCTTAGACACACACTACCTGTAGAGGTCCTGGAATGCCAGAGATCATATAGAAATAAAGAGGAAGTAATAACCAGTATGTATAACAGTTTATATGCCAGCGGTTATGTTAAAAAGGGATATTTAGAGGCTATGCTGCAGCGAGAGAAAATTGGCCCAACTACAATAGGCAACGGTGTTGCAATGCCACACGGCTCTCCAGAACTTGTAAATAAGAGTATACTCGCCGTGACCACACTACAAGATCCTGTCTCATGGGAAGATGACAAGGTAGATGTTGTCTTCATGGTATGTATAGCTAAAGACGATGTAGATAAAGCAAGAACAATTTTTAAAGGGCTTTATGAAATTATTGATTCCAGTCAAACACTCAACCTTCTTAGAAAAGCTAAGAATCGAGATGAAATTATAAGGATATTGGAGGACGGCAACAATGCTTATTGAACAAAATCTCATAGAGCTGGATTTAAAAGCAAAAAACAGAGATGAAGCTATTGAGGAACTGTCCAATATGGCTTTCAAAGCAGAAAAAATCTCATCAGTAGAAGAGTTTATGAACAGCGTGTTAGAAAGAGAAAAATCATATACCACTGGTGTTGGTAATGGTATAGCCATACCCCATGGTAAATGCGATGCTGTAAAGGAGGTGACTGTGGTCTTTGGTCGTTCAAATTGTGGAATAGAGTGGGATTCATTAGACGGCAAACCAGTGTATCTTGTTTTTCTCTTAGGCATTCCAACCGAAAATGCCGAAAATACCCATTTAAAAATTCTGTCACAACTTTCCCGAAAATTGATGGACGAAAATTTTGTCCAGACGTTAAAAGCCGCTTCTTCAAAAGACGAGATTTTATATGTCCTGAATGAAATCTCTAAATAAAATTTAAATTAATATTATTTAAGGAGGTAGTTATAAATGAAAGAGGAATTAAAAAGGGTCAGAGAATACCTCATGACAGGTGTCTCTTACATGATTCCAATAGTTGTAATTGGTGGTGTACTGATAGCTTTTTCTATCGCCTTAAGCGGCGTACAGGAGGGCCAGGGAGCCGTAGTTACAAACCCCTTCTTGAAATCAATGATGGATATCGGCAATGCAGCATTCTCCATGATGGTCCCTGTCCTCGCTGGATTTATAGCTTATGGTATAGCCGATAGGCCAGGTATAGCCCCAGGGCTTGTTGGCGGTGTACTGGCAAACCAATTAAAAGCCGGGTTTTTGGGTGGTATTATAGCTGGTTTCATAGCAGGATATGTCGCAAGATGGGTTAAGAGCTGGAAAGTGCCTAAAAATTTGCGTCCCATAATGCCAATATTTGTAATACCTCTTGTATCTGCTCTTATTGTTGGCTATCTTATGATTTACGTACTGGGCAACCCCATAAGTTATGCTATGGAATCGATGACAGCCTGGCTTAAATCCATGAGCACCGGTAATGCCGTTATACTGGCTATGATAACAGGAGCAATGATAGCATTCGACATGGGTGGACCTGTCAACAAGGTCGCATTCATGTTTGGCAGTGCAATGATTGCCGAGGGTATATATACAGTGATGGGGCCAATAGCTGCGGCTATATGCACTCCTCCACTTGGAATGGGCCTGGCCACATTACTCGCACCTAAAAAGTATACAAAGACAGAAAGGGAGGCAGGATATGGTGCCCTTGCAATGGGCATGATAGGTATAACAGAAGGTGCTATCCCCTTCGCTGCCGCTGACCCCATACGTGTAATACCCTCAATCATGATAGGGTCATCTGTGGCCGCAGCAGTCGCTGCAATAGGGAAAGTGGGCGACCATGCACCTCATGGCGGACCAATAGTCCTGCCCGTAGTCGATAATAAGCTCATGTTTATTGTAGCAATACTGATAGGTACTGTGGTTACGGCAATTTTGGTGAATGCATTGAAAAAACCGGTAACTGATGATATTTCTGCAGAAGATGAAGCTGTAGAATAGAAATTATGCTATAATATAACTTGATAATTATATAAAAACTGAGGGTGATACAATGAATATAGTAGCTGTTACAGCATGTCCAACAGGTATTGCACACACCTATATGGCAGCCGAGTCATTAGAAAAAGCAGCAAAGTCCATGGGCCATAAAATAAAAGTGGAAACTCAGGGATCAATAGGTATTGAAAACAAGATAACACAAAAGGATGTTGAACAAGCAGATGTAGTAATATTTGCTGCTGATGTTGCTGTAAAGGAAGAATTCAGATTTAAAGGCAAACCAATATACAAGGTTGAAGCACAAAAAGCCATTAAAAGTGGAAAGGCTGTCATAGAAGAGGCGATAAAATCACTATCATCGTAAAGATAGTTGGGGCTGCAGTTCAGTTTGAGTTACAGTCCCAATTTATTATTTTAAAGCTATTTCTCAGCGTCATTAGAAGATTTTACATCCCCTTTTTGATAATTCCTGCATTAAAATTATTTATCAAGTGGGACAATCTTATGCCACTCTATAAATACCATCGCAAAAATTTTTAATTCATTTTTCGCCATTACCAGCTCCATACATAGAAAGCCATCTATTGAACAAAATAATTATGAGCAAACTTTATATGGAGGAGTTGATAACTTGGCGAAAAATTATAGAAACAGTAACAGAAATAATGACAACTTAAATCACATCCCAAAACATGATGATCGTTCTGACAACGTAGAAAAACTTCAAGATATGATACATGACACCATAGAAAACTATCGTGAGGCAGAAGACTACATCAAGCTTCATGCCGAGGAGCTAAGTAAAGAAGAGATTGACAGGATAAAAGAAAAGAATCGTCACCGTTTGGAAAGCATACATGGTATGAGGGATGAAATAGCAGACGAAGTAGATAATAAAGGAGATATGGGCAACAGATGAATGGGAGGGGCAAGATGTCTCTCCCTGATATAGAGCACAACAATAAAACATGTTCATACAATTTCTCCCCGTCTCATAATCAGAAATAAAAATATATGGTTAACATTTACAATAATATTGGCTATTTATATACCAAAAAGCTTGATAAGCGACATGCTTATAAAACTTAAAACAGAAAAATACGATAAGACCCGTAACAAGAACAGGTAAACCGTCACCCGTCATGTCCCTGATCTTAACCACCGTAGCCATGGATGATACAGACATGAAGATAAAAAGCTGGCTTGTCCAGTTTTATTTCACGTATAGTCACCTTTCTGTCATTAAACACTGACCCTAATATCAAGGCCATAGGCACAAGGAAAAGGATAATCCTGCATAAGCAGAAAATGCCTTGCGGTTTCAGCAAGACATTTCCTTTCTTTCAATCTCTCTATCAATCATACGAAACAGCCCCATGCTCATCACAGAGAGCACACCCATCATAGCAAACAGGGCCTGGCCTCCCAAACTATCCATTAAAAAACCAGCCAGCAGAGGCCCAAAAAAGCCTCCTGAGATCCACGTTAAGCCCCCCATGCCCATGTAGAGTCCCCGTCTATCCTCAGGAGCAATGCTGGCAAGAAGCGTAGTGTGGGTTGGAGCCATAAGCATCTCACCAACTGTAAAGACAGCATAGTCAAAAAGCAGGAGTGGCAGGGTATCAAAGAAACCTATTCCAACTGTACCTATACCTGTTAACACCGCAGCCAGTGCCATAACAAAACCCGGCTTCATATCCTTTATACTTTTTGATATGGGCAACTGCAAAAACACCACCATAGCGCCGTTCAATGCAAACATATATGCCGTAGGGTTGTATACACCCGAAACCTTTCCAATCAAATATAAAGGAGAAAAGTCTGCCGCTACTGCATAGGCAGTCTGGACCATTGACCCTGCCAGGATAGAAAGTAGCAATACCTTATCCTCAAAAATATAAAAATACCTCTTCCCCATATTCACAAAGGTCTTTACCTCACCGGAAGGCCTTGTCTCCTTTACCCACAAAAACACAGCTATAGAAAAACCAAAAAACACAATGGACGTGGCCAAAAAGACCATATTTCTGGAAAAGGTAAAAGCCCAGACACCGATAAGAGGACCTATCGCAGCACCTACATTAACCCCTACCCTTAAAAGCCCATAAGCCTCCTGCCTCTCCTCTTCGGTCATAATATCCGACACCATAGCATCCGCAGCAGGCCTGAATAAAGAGTTAAAAAACCCCTGGGAAAGGTTAATCACCGAAAAACACAGTGTGGTCTGTGCAAAAATAAATAAAAACAGCGAAACACTGGCCCCAAGAAGTGAAAAGAACATGACAGGCTTCCTTCCAAACCTGTCCGCAATATACCCCCCTATAAGGCTGCCTATAAGTGACCCAATCGGTCCAAGGCTCATTATAATGCCCACCCTGGAGACATCGCCACCTACCTTTGAATTTAAATATATAGCCATAAACGGCATAATCATAAAATTCCCTATACCGGTTAAGAGCTGCCCCCAGAACCTTATCCAGAAATTGAGGTTGTAGTGCCTTGTCATAAATATAAACCCCCACAGATTAAGTCCAGCAGCTCTATCTTATCATATGTATCCAGATAAGTATAGCCTTTTGCACAAATTAAAAAAAACAGGCCAAGATATGGCCTGTTTTTAGCGTATCCCCTTCTACTTGGTAAGCATTAACATATTTGTATTGCTATCGTATTTTGATGTCATTCCAAAGAGCACATTTATATCATCAGTAGATATCATGGTGACGCCATTATTGTTAACTATACCGTCAGTAATTGATACATCCTTTCCATCAACGATAGCTTTTTTCTCATTGGTCCATATATTAACTGTCGACTTGCCGTCTACAACCTTTACATACCCTTCAGGCACCCAGTCCACTGTACAACCAAGATACGTCACAAATCCCCTCAAAGGTACATACCACTTACCGTTTATCTGAGTTGGGGTTGATGCCATAAGCGGTTGATTGAGCATATTACCGTATACCACAAGCCTTGTCTTATTATACTTCGGTGGTAGTACAGTCTTTGGATTATCGGTATCAGTGGCCTTGTCAATTGTATACCTATCTATCAGCGTGCCGTCCATCTTATAAGCTGTCACTGTAAACTTGTCGTCATTAACTTCCGCCACCAGGTAGTTTGGTTGATCCTGTGGGTCATAGAAAAAAGCGTCCCATACCTTTTGTGAAACATCATCATAATATTTGTTCCCACTTCTGCCTGTAACATAGTACACCGTTCCTTGAGAAGGCTTAGCAACAAACTCATCATTGTTTATAGGATATGTTCTTGCAATATTGTGGTCATGACCGTTAAACACCACATCTGCATGGTATTTGTCTAATATGGGCTGGAAAACCTGCTTTATATACTCATTTGTCCTTGTAGCCTTGCTATAG
This sequence comes from Calorimonas adulescens, assembly GCF_008274215.1. Lineage (NCBI taxonomy): Bacteria > Bacillati > Bacillota > Clostridia > Thermoanaerobacterales > Thermoanaerobacteraceae > Calorimonas > Calorimonas adulescens. The sequence goes on from NZ_VTPS01000013.1 coordinate 78,555, forward strand.
TAGGGAGTCTTGTGGAAGAAAACAAATTTCCATGTTTTATCGGTATTTTTAAGGTCATTTTCAAGCCAGTCCGCTTGCACTTTTATAATATCCCCCGATGAAGCCTCTTCCTCCTCAAGCTGGCTGTCAAGTATCACAAAGTGGGCATCGCCATAGTCAAAAGAAAATACCTCTCCTTTTAAACCTTCAGGGCCGTTCTGTGGCATTGGAAACTGAGCAAGCCAGTCCACAGGCTTAGAGGAAGGACCTGTCTTGTTATACGTCTCATGATTTCCGTGCGGCCCCATCTCTGGGACATTATCAATAACACCTTTGGCCCCATCAAACCAGTTATTCCAGTGCACATAGTTTTGCCCCTGTTCCACAAAATCGCCCATATTCATAATGAATTTAGCATCAGGATTCGCTTTAAACGCATTCTGAACAGTCTGTTTCCACGGTCCATACTCAGGGTTGCTAACATTACCACTCTGACTGTCGCCAAATATCAAAAACTTAAAGCTATCAGTTTTATCAGTTTCGGTAGTAAAGGTAAAAACTTCACTCCAGTTGGTGCCGTCACCAACCCTGTATACATACCTTGTACCCGGTACAAGTCCAGTAATTGTGGCGGTATGTATATTTATATCGCCCAGGTCTGTACTGAATTCCCTCGTTGTAGCTTTTACTGTCAAGGCATTACCAGGAAACTGAGAAGCGTCTGATTCTCTGGCGTACTCTACAATGCCGCTTTTTACTGCTGTATCAGTACGCCAGGTAATTGTCTGCGTTGTAGCCGGGTCGTCGGTCCATGTAAGTGTCACGTGATCTGGTATTATCCCAGCTCCGGTAGGGCTGGCCGCAAAGTCTGCTGCTGGTATAAATAGTAAAGTCATGACCATTATCATGGCCAAAAACACTGATAAATGCCTTCTCATAATTCATCCCTCCAAACTGTTTTTAGTCCCTTAAGTTAAATTATAGGATAAGGATATGTAAAAAAAGTTAATTCATCGTTAACAATATATTAAAATACAGTTAAGTTAAGGTTAAAAATATACAACTTGTTGTATTATATGGTATACTCTAAAAAAGGGGTGATACACTTGGAACTTCAGGTGGCAATAATAAGATGCATACAGTATTTTCACAATCCGATCCTGGACTCATTCTTTATATTCATAACAAACTTTGGAAGCGAAGCCTTCTATTTTATCATTATCCCTATAATATACTGGAGCATTAATAAAAGAGCGGGGCTTGGTCTCGGAGTCACTCTCATATTATCCATTTATTTGAATGCCTTCTTGAAGGAAACGCTGATGACAAAAAGACCAATAGGCTACCCTGGCATAAGATCTATATATCTTTCATCTGCTGGCGGATATGCCTTCCCCAGCGGGCATGCTCAAGGCACATCCACTGTATGGGGATATCTCACAGGATATTTTAAGAGTAAATGGTTATACTGGCTTGGCTTATCTCTGATTGTGTTAGTGTCTCTATCAAGGCTCTATCTTGGTGTACACTGGCCCATAGATGTCGTTGGAGGTGCGGCATTGGGCCTGGCCATGGCCTATCTTGGTCTAAAACTGATTAATAACTTCAATAAAATAGAATCATATAAATATCCAATAAAAGTAGCGGCTTCTGCAATTATACCCACCGCCTTGCTTGCATTATTTACTCAGCCGGATTCATTTAAGTACCTGGCTATGCTCTCTGGCATACTGATAGGGTATTTTACTGATGAAGAATACATTGGGTACCAACCCAAATCAAATACGCCGGTGAAATCCATCCTAAAGTATTCTATCGGCCTTGTGGTATTCTTATCCATATACCTGGGATTGCGTATGCTACTACCATATAGCAACCTCACCAATATGCTGAGGTATTTCCTCTCAGGACTCTGGCTTACGTTGGGTGCACCATGGATATACAGTAGATTTAAACTTTAGAAGCTCAACACTGGTGATGTGATTATATTGCTATACCGCAAATTATATAATTTTTAAATATGCTTTTTAAACCAGTAAGAAGCTACTCTTTCTGTCACAAAGCCGCTACTCTCGTATAATCTTACAGCCTTTTTATTGGCACTAATTACACATAATTCTATATTATCAACATTTCTCCTTTTAAGTTCACAAATGAGCGAGTTTAATACTTTTTTGCCAATACCGTTGCCTTGAAAATCAGGGTCAATAGCTAATGCCTTTATCCATCCTGTGTTATCCTTGATATCAAACTCATAAATACCTGCAGAGGTGCCATGGTAAATGCATATACCCCTCTTATCCGGCATATATACCATTTTCTCAAGATCTTCATCAGTGTATGTAGTGCCATTCGGCGAGTTCAAAAACACCCTATTATATACATCCTTAAATAAAAGTCTATTTGATTTTGATTGGAGTCAGTTACACCCAGCTTTAATGTGGTAGGTATACTCTTTTACCATACCTTCATATTGTGCAAAGTGAGTGCTTGAGTCAAAATCTGCAATGAATTTAAAAAGTTTATGTCTTTCCTCATCATCAAGCTCGGTAAACGATTTAACTATTAAAGTAATCCCTCCCTATTAATGCGTCAATAGAGATTCAAACTGTGAGTTATATAGCTCATAGTAAAGGCCTTTTCTGGATATCAGCTCCGCATGGCTGCCCTCTTCCTCTATGCCGTTTTCCGTTAAGACGATTATCCTCCTGGCATTTCTAATAGTGGCCAGCCTGTGTGCTATGATGAAGGTTGTCCTGTCTTCAGCCAATCTCTCTATGGATTCCTGAATTACTGCCTCGCTCAATGTATCCAGAGATGAGGTAGCCTCATCCAGTATCAATATCTTGGGATTTTTCAAAAACATCCTCGCTATGGAAATCCTCTGCTTCTGTCCGCCGGAGAGCTTAACTCCTCTCTCCCCTATATAGGTGTCGTAGCCATAGGGCATCTCCATTATAAAGTCATGGGCATTGGCAAGCCTTGCAGCCTCGATGATATCTTCATCAGTGGCTTCTGGATATCCATAGGATATATTTTCTTTTATGCTGCCGGGGAAAAGGAATACATCCTGCTGCACTATCCCTATGTTCTTTCTTAAGGAATTGAGTGTGATATCCCTTATGTCAATCCCATCTATCCGTATAGTGCCGCTGTCTATATCATAAAACCTGGGTATAAGGCTGCACATGGTTGTCTTCCCTGCCCCTGATGGCCCAACTATTGCTACAGTTTCCCCTGCCCTTACCTTCAGATTAATGCCCGAAAGTACTTTTTTGTCGCCATCATAGCTGAAACTGACATCATCAAATTCAACATCGCCTTTTATATCATTCAGTTCAATTGCCCCGGGTTTATCTACTATAGTAGGCTCAATGGACATGAGTTCCTGAAACCTTTTAAAACCGGCCATACCCTGCTGAAACATCTCAGTGAAGCGGACAAATGTATTTAAAGGCTGTAAAAACTGGCTTATATAAATGAGATATGCTACAAGGTCACCGGAATTTATCATGCCAGCAGAGACATAATAGCCTCCCGCCACAATAGTTATAACTATGGTGAGGTTGGAGAGGAAATTAGTACCGGAATCAAATATTCCAATCTGCTTTACGGCCTGGCCTCTTGCCTCTTTAAACATCTCATTACCCCGGTCAAACTTAACCCTTTCCTTATCCTCGTTGGTAAATGACTTTACCACCCTTATGCCGGATATGGAGTTCTCCAGCCCGGCATTCACGTCGGCCAGTTTCTCCCTCATCTTGCGGAATGTTTTCTCCAGTTTAAAGTTGTATGTCACCATAAAATAGAGCATAAATGGTACTATGGTAAATATTATAAATGTTAGTCTTATATTTATGGTGCAGAGGAGAATAAATGCACCAATGATTTTTATAGTGGAAATCAGAAGGTCTTCCGGCCCATGATGTGCCATTTCCGATATCTCGTTCAAGTCATTTACAACCCTTGACATGATATGTCCTGTCCTGTTGCTGTCAAAAAAGTCAAAAGACAGGTCCATAATATGGGAGAACAGCTCTTTCCTCATATCATATTCCATCTTCACACCCAAAAGATGTCCATAATAACCCACAATGTATTCCATTATCATTCTGATAAAGTATATTATAAACAATGCCCCACCTATGATAAATATAAGCCTTGTATTACCTTGTGGAATGACATTGTTTATGAGGTCTCGCGTCACCATAGGGTACACCAGGTCTGCAGCAGAAATTAAAAGAGCACATACAAGGTCCAGTATTAAAAGCCATATATGCGGCTTATAGTAGCTGATGAATTTTCTAAGCATATTACCCTCCACTAAGTCTGTACTTACAACCTATTATAGATTATGTAGAAAAGGAAATCAATCTTATGGTAATATGCAAAACCCTTAATATACCTATCATTTCAATATAAAATACTCAAAGTAAACACCCTGCAAATATATTTTGCAGGGTGTTTTAACAGCAATAATCTACATAGAATGACAACAACAACCTCAAAACGAACGAAAAAGTCAGGTACCTGTATACCAAACCTTCTGCAGTAGAGTCAAAAATGATCTTTATTTCAGATGTCCATTAAACCATTCAGTAATCTCCTTAAGTCTCCTTATCCTGTGCTTAGGCTTACCACTGCGTGATAGCTCATGGTTTTCACCGTGGAACAGGCACAGCCTGGCCTCAATGCCAAAGTATTTAAGAGCAGAAAACATCTGAAGTCCTTCCCCCATCCAGCACCTGTAGTCCTCATCAGAATGGATAAACAGTGTTGGTGTCTTTACCCTGTCGGCGTATTTCAGAGGAGAGTGCTCCCAGTATTTATCCAAGTTGTCCCAAGGTGTACCACCTACCTGGTCGGGATTGAAATAGTATCCGATATCGGTAGTCCCAAAATCTGATATCCAGTTGGATATGCTCCTCTGTGACGCTGCTGCCCTGAACCTGTCAGTGTGGCCTATGATCCAGTTGGTCATAAAACCGCCATAGGAACCACCAGTCACACCTACCCTTGCCGGGTCAATATTGGTGTATTTCTCCAGCACATAATCTGTAAATTTCATGATATCCTCATAATCAATAGTACCATACTTTCCCCTTATGTCAGAAAACTCATTGCCCCTTCCATCACTGCCGCGTGGATTGCAGAAAAACACAAAGTAGCCTTCAGAAGCCCAATACTGCATCTCATGGAAATATATTTCACCATACACAGTTTTAGGACCTCCATGTATATCCAATATAGCAGGATACCTCTTACCTTCATCAAAGTCAGCAGGTTTCATTACCCAGCCATCTATTAAGACCCCGGGGGCAGTCTCCACCTCTATCCTTTCAGGTCTTGATAATGCCCTTTCTTTTTGCAGCCATTCATTAAATTTAGTAACCTGTCTTTCCTCACCATGTTCAAATGTATACAGCTCTCCTATCATTAGATTTCTAAAACCGATGAATAAAATTTCACCGTCCTTTACATCAAATGCCTCTACTGTACCATCTCTGTCAATAACCCTCTCAATTTTACCGCTTCTATCAAGTTTGTTAAGACATGCATTAAATCGCTCCGTGGATATAAAATAGAGGCATCCATTATCAACTTTAAAGCTTTTGCCGTGTCCATATCTTGAGTCACTCCCTACCGAGTTACCCAGACTCATATCCAGGTCCGGGGTTATCAAGCTGCGCTCTTCGGTAGTAAGATCAAATATATAAAACTTTTTATTTTCATTGATACCGTATCTCTTCATATCTGACCCTGAGGTTATTACCATATTATCATCCAGAAAATCAACATAGCCATAAACAAGATTGCTATCCTTATTTAGCTTCTTAAGTTCGCCTGACTTTAAATCATAGATGTAGACATCACTGGTAATGGGCATCCTGTCCGTATATGTACGCGCATTGAATACTAACCTTGACCCATCGCTACTAAGATTGAACATATCAACATCAGTGTACTCATCAGTAACAGGCGTTATATTTCCTGTTTCACTGTGATATAAGTACAACCTGTTTCTATCCTTATTGACAAAGCCTTTACCGTTGGCCCAGTATGGAATCTCATCAATAACCTGATAGTCCCTTTCCTCTTTCCTCTTCTTTAACTCATCTTTCTTCTCTTCATCACTCAGGCCATCAAGTTCCCTTTTATATAAGTTAAAACTCGCCGTAAAGACATAGGTCTCACCATCTACAGACTTTATGTCCGTTACCTTTTTATTAACAGTAAATGCCTCCACAGCCTCCCCACCATGGACGCTTATCTTATAAAACCTTGTGAAGTCCTCATCATTTTCTAATTTCTCTTTGTCCTTAGGGTTTCTATATCCCGGGAAAAGTATCGTATCACTATCCAGCCATATAAAACTGTCCTCCTCATCAAATGAAGTCAGTTGGAAATACATGTCTTTTCCTACATCATACACCCAGATATTTGACCGATACTTGTTCTCTTCCACATCCATCCTATGTACAATAAAAGCGGCATATTCACCATCGGGCGAATACTTAAGATCTGAAAGAAACTTGAATTTTGTAAAGTCATCCAGCTTTATTTTTTCCATGCAATGACCCCCTCTTATAATATCTCAACTATGTTATACCACTCTTTATAATTATAGCAAAATAAAATGGAAAAGATAAGCTACTTAATGACCCATAAAAATTGGAGCATATTAAATAATCCTTTTCCCACAATTTATCTTTTGACAAACACAAAAACCCTGTGATAGCTACTCAATAAAGTATCTATCACAGGGTTTTTAATATAAAGTCTGGCAGCGACCTACTCTCCCCTTGCGAGTACCATCGGCGCTGGAGGGCTTAACTGTCACCCCAAAAAGCAAGCTTCTCGGGGGACCCCGAAGGACTGTGTTCGGAATGGGAACAGGTGTTTCCCCTCCGCTATGGCCACCAGACCAAATTTCGGACGGTTGTTTTTACTTTGCCTCT